>JALUYM010000238.1 GCA_027018745.1 Bacteroidales bacterium
ATCCCCGTCATAAGCCGGACCGGTAAAAAACCATTTTCCGAAAAAGCATCCATCATCCTGACCGAGGCTACCGCAAAAAAACTTTTCGGCAACAAAAACCCCCTTGGCCAAACCGTAAATTTCAATAATTTTTTTAAGGTGAAAGTAACGGCCGTCATCAAAGGTTTTCCCAAAAATACCAGCCTTGGAGCCGACTACCTGCTCAACTGCGAAGATAAAAGCATGAGAATGTCAACAGCCTGTAACAATGGCGATTGCTACAATCCGATGAACCATTTTCTGTTGCTCAAAAAGCACACGGACAAAAACCGGTTTATTGAACACTTTAATCAAACCATTCAACAATATCAAAAAAGGGTCAGCCGTTTCGGCCTCCAACCTTTAACAGATATTTATCTTTCCGGACAAATGGAAAATAACGGTAACCGGCAGGGAAACCTCTCGTATATCAAAATCATTTCTGTTATCGGACTCATCATTATTGTTCTTGCCGTCATCAATTATCTCAACTTTTCCCTCTCGCTCCAGCATTCAAAAATCAAAGAAGTCAGCATCAAAAAAGTAAACGGGGCCAATAACTTACAATTGTTTTTTTACTATCTCTCCGAATCTCTGATAGTGCTTACCGTATCCACTATCCTGTCGTTGTTGCTTGTGTTTGTTTTTAAAGATTACTTTGCCTCGCTTGTAGGCGGAAAGCTGAACCTGCAAATACTGAAAAAGCCCCTGTTTATTGCCATTTACTTTGCCGTGATGGCTGTCATACTCGGCATAAACAGCATTGTTCCGGTTTACGCTTTGCTCAGGGTAAATATCATACAGGGATTGCACAATACCATCATCAGAAACGACAGAAACACCACACGGACCGTTTTCACAACCTCGCAATTTGTCGCTTCCATAGTGTTGCTTATCTCGGTTTTCTTTATCCAAAAACAATTAAATTTTGTGAAGACAAAAGATTTGGGCTTTAACCGGCAAAACCTGCTTAAAATACAAATTCCCTATAGGTTTAAACACTATAAGGCTTTTCAAACGGAAATAAACAACCTGAGCTTTGTAAAGGCGTCATCGTACAGTTTCGGGATTCCGGGAGAAATCAACCTGACTATGGGTAGCGGAGAAAAGGGTGCCGATATGAACATCAAAACGATGATGGTTGACAGTAATTTCCTGAAAACATTTCAGGTTCATTTGCGCAAAGGCCGCCGGTTTCTCAGCGGCGATTTCCACAAAGCCTGTATGTTTAATGAAACGGCCATCAAAAAACTGGGATGGGAGGACCTTAAAAACAGGAAATATAAAATGGGAAAAGAAGGGGGCTATGACGTTATCGGCATCGTCAATGATTTTAATGTTTCCTCTCTGTTAAAAAAACAGGAACCCGTTTGCCTGATTTATGACAATTCAAATCAACCGAATACCCTGTCTGTCAGGATTATGCCGGGACCTGTCCATCAACAAATAACACAGATGAAAAACGTATGGAAATCATTTTCGGATGACCCTTTCGCCTTTGCGTTTTACGATGCTTTTTTTAATGCAAAATACCACAAGGAACAGCAACTCTCCCGATCGATTACCATCATTGCCATCATTGCCATTATCCTGACACTCATAGGAATACTGGGGCAGGTCATTCAAACTTGCACTTACCGGACCAAAGAAATAGGCATCCGGAAAGTAAATGGAGCCACTGTCATTGAAGTGATGAATATGCTGAATATGGATTTTGTGAAATGGGTAGCCGTGGCCTTCGTTATTGCTATTCCGATAGCGTGGTATGCCATGGAAAAATGGTTGCGGAACTTTGCGTATAAGATTACGCTCAGTTGGTGGGTTTTTGCATTGGCGGGAATAATTGTGCTATGCTTTGCCCTGCTCACCGTAAGCTGGCATACTTTTCGTGTAACGCGGAAGAATCCGGTAGAAGCATTACGGTATGAGTGAGAAAGGGTGGAAAGGTGGAAGGGTGAAAGGGTAAAAAGGTCAAAGGGTGGAAAGGTAGGAGGGTGAAAAGGTGGAAAGGTGAAAAGGTGAAAAGGTGGAA
>JALUYM010000239.1 GCA_027018745.1 Bacteroidales bacterium
AACGTTCGAAATTAGAAGATTACCGTGTTACCAACAGGGGAGGGAAAGGAGTAAAAACAATTAATATTACCGAAAAAACCGGAAACCTGATCACCATAAAAAATGTGAAAGACGAAGATGACCTTATGATTATTAACAAGTCCGGTATTGCCATACGGATTCCCGTTTCCAGCCTGAGGGTTATGGGCCGTGCCACGCAGGGGGTCAAACTCATTAATTTAAAAGATGATGATGAAATTGCAGCCGTGGCCAAAGTCGAAGCTTTTGAAGAACTCAAAAACGACGAAAATATTGAAAATGATTATTCACCTGAAACATTTTCGGAAGATGGTACGAACGGCAATAATATCCCTGAAAATGAAAGTATGGATAATGACATTTAATTTAGAGTATTAATAAATAAGTTTTAAATCCGGTATAATTGTTGTAAATTATATCTTTGCACACACAAAAAGTTTTATTCAAATGAAAAAATTAATTTTATCTATTTCGATGAGCCTGCTATTTATTTCTGTGGGCTTTGCACAAAAAAGTAATCGGACCAGCGCCTACCTGTACAAACAAAAAGGCCAGCTGGAAAGTGCTAAAAAAGCCATAGACAAGGCTGTTCAAAACGAAAAAACAAAAAATGACCCTAAAACGTGGCTGTATTATGGCGAAATTTATTATGATATTGCCACCTCACCGTTACCTCAATTTAGGAAATTAGACACTCTGGCTTCAATTAAAGCTTTTACTGCTTTCAAAAAAGCAAAAGCGTTAGACCAAAAAGACAAAAAACACAGGGTTACTAAAGAAGCCAATGAGTATATTAAAAAGTTGTCTTCTGTTTTCTATGCGGAAGGAGCCCAGGTATTTAAAAAAGATCAATATGAAAGAGCGATAACCTATTTTAAAGATGCCTTTAATGTAGCCAAGGAATTAGGAAAATTTGATACAACGGCAGCCTTTAATATTGGTATAACCGGTGTTCTGGCCAAAGACCCGAAAGTAGCTGCCGAATACTTGAAAAAATGTGTGGATGTTCATTTTAATGACCCCAAGATTTTTGTCTATTACAATCGTGCCCTGCAACAGTTAGGTGATACGGCAGGCGCTGCAGCTGCTATCCAGTTGGGGCGGAAACGTTTTCCGAAAAGCCTTAGCCTGTTACTTGAACAAGCACAACTTTACCTTGAAAGAGGAAAGGCACACAAGTTGATTAATAGTTTAAAGGAAGCTATCGCCAAAAAACCTGACAATCCCTCCAATGCCAATTTTAATTTTTTGATTGGGAAAAGTTATGATGATATGGGTAAAAGCGATTCTGCAGAAATGTATTATAAAAATGCCATAGCCGTTAATCCTAAATTCTTTGAGGCTTATTATAACATTGGTGCCCTTTTCGTTAATAAAGCCGCTAAGTTGCAAAAGAAAGCCAATAACCTGCCTTTGAGCAAAAATAAAGAATTCCAGGCACTGGAAAGCAAAGCAAACGCCAACCTGAAAAAAGCTGTGCCATGGTTGGAAAAGGCATTAAAATTAAATCCTCATGACCCGGCCACCATCAAGGGATTGAAGGAAGCTTATGCACGGTTGAAAATGAATGATAAACTGAAAGCACTTATGTCAAGTCAAAAATAATAAGTTATTATTGAAAGGGAGGGGGTTTCATCCCTTCCCTTTCATTTGTCAATCTCTATTTAACATAATATATATTATAGGACAAATTAATGGTATTTAAACGAAACATATTTCAGGAAAACAAAAACCAAAATATCATATTTTTCTTTTAAAATTTCTGATAATGAGCCTGTTGCTTTTCTCGTAACTAAAGTAACTTATGAGCCAGTTAATCCCGACCATTAGTTTATTTTTAAAACCGCTTATAGACATTAAATGAACGATGGACCACAAAAGCCAGGCTGTATATCCACTCATTTTTAATTTTCCCAAATCAGCGACAGCACGGCGTTTTCCTACAGTTGCCAGCGAACCTTTGTCGCAGTATTGAAATGGCTTCATGGGTTTATTAAGCATGGAAGCCATAATCTTTTGGGCAAGATACTCACCCATTTGAATGGCTACTTGTGCAACCTGCGGATGGCCTTTTGGTGTTTTTTCAGTAATTAACATTGCCACATCGCCTGCAGCAAAAATATTTTTGTAATCGCCCACCTGCAAATATTCATTTACCCTCAATCTGTTTCCGTTAGTAACGTATTGTTTATCAAATCCTTCCGGAAAGTTACCGCTGACACCTGCTGTCCATATTAAATTTCTGGAAAGTATTTCCTTCCCGCTTTTTGTTTTTACTACCATACCGTCATAAGAAACCAATAATTCATTGAGTAGTACGTTGACATGGAGGTTTTTAAGATAAGCCAAAGTTTTGACAGAGGCATTGTCAGACATTGCAGATAGTAATTTACCCTGGGCTTCCAACAAGTAAATCCTCATCAATGAAGAAGAAAATTCAGGATAATCTTTCGGGACGATGTATTTACAAAATTCGGCCAGTGCCCCTGCCATTTCAACACCTGCAGGCCCTCCGCCGACAATGACAAAGCTTGTTAGTGCTTCCCGTTCTTTCTCATCGCAGGAAATGGTTGCCTGTTCAAGGTTTTGCAGCATCATATGGCGGATATTGAGGGAATCCCTGATACTTTTCATGCCAAAACTGTGTTGTTCGACATGCTCCATTCCGAAAAAATTGGTAACAGTTCCGGTAGCCAGGACAAGAAAATCATAACTCATCGTCCCCTTGTTGGTTAAAACGATGTTGTTTTTTGTATCAATCTTTTTTACTTCGGCAAAACGAAAAAAAGCATTTTTATTTTTTCCGATTTGTTTTCTGAATGGAAAAACAATACTGTCCGGTTCCAATCCACTGGTAGCAACCTGGTAAAACAGCGGCTGAAACTGATGAAAATTATTTTTGTCAATCAATACTACCTGAACAGGTTTCTTTTTTAATTTTTCGACAAGTGCCAAACCCGCAAAGCCGCCACCTATGATGACAACCCGTGGGTATTCTGATTTTGGGAGACAAATTGTACCATCAAGATCATTTTGCATATCGGTTTTAGTTTTTTCATTCAGCATAGTCCGGTTATTTTAATTTCTACCTTTTATAATTCTGCAAAGTAAAAACAATAACTGAATAAAAACCTTACATTTTACACTCAAACCCGACTATTTCTGATAAAACATGTTAAACTTTTTTCTGATTTCCTCATTGCACAGATTTCCAATACTTCCTTCATGTGTATGACGAATAGTTTTTTCAGGATGATATTTGTTTTCCAGAATTTGTTTTCCCACTATTTTATACGCTTCCCTGAATGGAATTCCTTCCCGGACAAGTTTGTTGACCGATTCAACACTGTACAAATACTTGTATGTATCGTTCCTTTCAAGGATACCGTCATTTATCTCTATGTTGTCAAGCATAAAAACAAAAATCTTCAGGTTTTCTTTTACCTGATCCACGGCTTCTATGACACTCTCTTTAAGAAGCTGGAAATCACGATGATAACCACTAATTAAATTATTGACAATCAATGTGATTTCAACAGGAAGGCTTTGGATTTTATTACTTTTTGCACGCAAAAGTTCCAGTACATCCGGATTTTGTTTGTGCGGCATAATGCTCGAACCTGTGGTCAGCTCTTTGGGAAAACGGATGAAATCGAAATTCCCGGAAAGGAACAAGATCATATCCGTGGCAAGTTTGGACAGGGTACCCGACACGGAAGCCAAAGCAAAGGCCATGGTTTTCTCCAGCTTTCCCCGGCTTAACTGGGCAGCTATTGCATTGTATTTCAATGTTGCAAAGCCAAGTAATTCCGTTGTATACTTCCTGTCGATGGGGAAACTGCTGCCATATCCTGCTGCTGATCCCAAAGGATTCTGGTCAGTAATATCCGCTGCAGCATTTAACATAATGATATCATCGATCAATGTTTCGGCATAGGCAGCAAACCATAAACCAAACGAAGAAGGCATAGCAACCTGGGTGTGCGTGTAACCGGGCATCAGCACATCTTTGTGCTTTTCACTCAAACGTATCAAAGTTTCAAAAAGCTGACGGATATTTTCTTTTATTTCTTTGATCTCATCTTTTAAATACAAGTGTAACGCGACAAGTACCTGATCGTTGCGGGAACGTGCAGTGTGAATTTTTTTACCGGCCTCCCCTGCGGTTTTGGTCAACTCAAATTCTATTTTGCTGTGTACATCCTCAAAGGATTCCTCAATGGAAAATGTGCCATTCTCAATGGTTTCCCTAATGGTTTCTAGCCCTTTTTCCAGTACCAAAAATTCTTTCCCGGTCAGGAGTCCCACTTTTTCCAACATTTTTGCATGAGCCAGACTGGCTTGTACATCATATTTTGCCAGCTTTAAATCCAGCACCCGGTCGTTGCCCACGGTAAATTTCTCAACGAATTTATCGGTGCCATACCCTTTGTCCCAAAGTTTCATAACCTGATCTTTTAGAGAATTTTTTCAAAAATAGCAATAAACAGTTCAATCCCTTTGTCCAGTTCATCCAGGCCAATGTATTCATCGGCGCTGTGCGAACGGGTGGAATCGCCAGGGCCCATTTTCAGCGACGGACAATGCAGCACCGACTGGTCCGACAGCGTGGGCGAACCGTATGTGCTGCGCCCCAGTTTTTTAGCTGCCAGTACAAACGGATGTTCCGGACTGATGAAAGAAGAATTCAGGTTGAACGAGCGGGCAACCAGCCTGCTTTTTGTCTGTTTGTCAAGCATTTTAAAAATTTCAGAGTTCGAGTAATATTCGTTGATCCGTACATCGATTACAAAATGACAGTTAGCCGGCACCACATTGTGCTGCTGACCTGCCTCAATTTGCGTCACCGTTACTTTTACCTTTCCCAGCAAATGGGAAACTTTATCAAATTCCAATTCCCGCAGCCGGTTGATGTCGTCCAGGGCATTGTATATGGCGTTGTCGGTGTTGCCGTGGGCGGCATGGCCGGCCTTTCCCGGGGCATAACCGTCGATGACCAGCAAACCCTTTTCGGCAATTGCCGGATGCATGCCGGTGGGTTCCCCTACTACAGCAAAATCAATCGGTGGCAGGGTTTCCAGCAGGCTGTTCAGACCGTTGGGGCCGGAGCTCTCCTCTTCAGCGGTTGCAGCAATTAACAGGTTGTATTTTAAATTTTTTCGGTTGTAGAACCAGACGAACGTGCTCAGCAGCGAAACCAGCGGGCCGCCGGCATCGTTGCTGCCCAGGCCGTACAGTTTGCCATCTTTCACTTCCGGTTTAAAAGGGTCACGGGTATATCCTTTGTTGGGTTTTACCGTGTCAAGATGGGAATTGAGTAAAACCGTTGGCTTCCCCGGATCGTAATAACGGTTCAAAGTCCATAAATTGTTTTTTACTGTTTGACATTGAATGCCAAATGATTCAAGATACTCCCGTACCAACCGGCTGGCCTCATTTTCTTCTCCCGAAAAGGAAGGCGTCCGGATCAGCTTTTTCAACAAAGCAAGTGCTTCCTGTTTTAATTGATTGATTTCCATATTTATAATTTGAGTTGCGTAAATATTTGCCGGTCATTTTCCAGCATCTTTTCGTTTCCGATTTTCACGGTAGCTACACCTCTTTTCAGGACATCGAAACCCGTATGTAATTTGGGCAACATGCCATCATGAAACCAGCTTTGCCGTTTTCCTTTGTGGTAAGCCGCTTCATCCAGCACGGAAATCACCGAATTATCATCGTTGCTGTCCCGCAAGACTCCGGGTTTTTCAAAACAATAAACCAGTTCTGTCTCAAAGTATTTGCTCATGGCCACTGCCACTTCTGCTGCCACCGTATCGGAATTGGTGTTTAAAAGCTGGCCTTTTCCATCGTGGGTTATGGCGCTAAATACGGGTGCTATTCCCTGATCAATAATGGCTTGCACCCTTTTGCCGTTTACTTTTTTTATGTCGCCCACAAAACCGTAATTAATTTCCTTTACGGGACGTTTTTCCGCCCGGATGAGTCCGGCATCCGCCCCTGAAAGCCCGAGGGCGGGGCAACCGTAACTTTGCAGGGCGGCCACAATTTTTTTGTTGACCCAGCCGGCGTAAACCATCGTAACAATTTGAATGTCGTCGGCCGTGGTAATGCGCCGCCCATCCACCATTTGCGGCTCATTTCCCAACCGGCGGCTGATACGGCTGGCCAGGGAACCGCCGCCGTGAATCAGTATTTTTTTACCCTCCATCCGGGCAAAGGCCCTGAGGAAACGCTTCAGGCGATTTTCATCATCAATGAGCTTCCCCCCCGCTTTTATGATTCTTAATTTTTGATACATATTTTGTTGTATATTAATCGTTTATCTTTTTTGTCGTTCTGAACGAAGTGAAGAATCTATTACCCGGCGCTATTCATTGAGTTAAGTTCCTTTGCTACGCTCAGGACGACAGTTTGTTTCAAGAAGTAATAGTACCAATATTCTTCAACACCTTTTTCAAAGCCGCCGGGAAAATGCGTATTTGTTCCTTTTGGATGCTTAGGGGAGGTAAAATCCGGAGCAGGTTGGGGTTGGCCGACGAACCGGTGAATATGTGATGGTCATAAAGTAATTTTTTCCGAATATCCACTACCGGGAAATCAAACTCTATCCCAAGCATCAACCCTTTTCCTTTTATCCGTTTAATTTCAGGTATTTTTTTCAGTTCCTTTATCAGGAAACCACTCACCTCCATTACGTTTTGCATCAACGCTTCCTGTTTTATCACCTGCAATACAGCCAGGCCGGCAGCACAGGCCAGCGGGTTTCCGCCAAAGGTGGTTCCCAGCATTCCAGGCCATGGTTTTATTTTGGGATGGATCAGCATCCCTCCCATGGGAAAACCGTTTCCCATTCCCTTTGCCAGCGTAATGATATCGGGTTGGATACCAGCATACTGATGAGCGAAAAACTTTCCCGAACGACCGTAACCGCTTTGGATTTCATCCAAAATCAGAAGGATATGCTGCTCTTGACAGGTTTTAGCCATGAATTGCAGAAAACCGGCAGAAGGGATATCCAATCCGCCTACACCCTGGATCCCTTCTACTATCACAGCAGCCACATCTTTTTTTGCGATGGCTTCCATCAACTGATTTTCATTGTTCAGTGTAACAAAGTCCACCGGAAAATGCATCTGGTTCAGTGGCGCTGCCAGTTTCGGGTTATCGGTTACTGCCAGCGCTGCCGCAGTACGTCCGTGAAAACTGTTTTTGAAAGCAATCACCCGTTTTTTTCCGGTGTGGAACGAAGCCAGTTTCAGTGCGTTTTCATTGGCCTCAGCCCCGGAATTGCAAAGAAACAGGGAATAATCCGGATAGCCAGAAAAGACTGTCAGCGTGTTGGCAAATTTTTCCTGTATTTTTAGCCGTGCCGAATTGGAATAAAACCCGATTTTGTCCATTTGCTGTTTCAGCATGGCTGTGTAAACCAGGTGTGTATGGCCAAGGGATATCACACCATGCCCGCCATACAAATCAAGGTATTTTTGGTTCTTTTTATCCCAAAGATAAACACCTGAGGCTTTTTCTAATTCTATCTCAAAACGCGGATATACATCGAATAGTTTCATAACATATTTTTTAATCCATATTTTCTTTTAATTGCGAAATCATTTCGTACGAAGCAGTCAGCCCCCTGATGAGCGCCGAGCTCAGCCCTCTGTATTCCATTTCGTTCAGTCCGCGAATGGTACACCCTTTCGGGGTGGTTACCTTATCAATTTCACTTTCGGGGTGGGCACTTTGGTTATTTGCCAAAATGCTGGCTGCCCCGAGGCAGGTTTGTACGGCAATGGCCTTGGCTTCACCGGCATCAAAACCGAGCTGAATACCACCCTGCGTGGTAGCACGGATCAACCGCATCCAAAAAGCAATACCGCTGGCACCCAGCACAGTAGCGGCCTGCATAAGGACATCTTCAATAATCAGGGTCTTGCCCAGCGTATTGAAAATGGTTTGTGCCATTTTAATGCTTTCTTCGTCGCCGTTGTAACTCAGACAGGTCATGCTCCGGCTTACGGCAATGGCCGTGTTGGGCATTGCCCTGACAATCCTGCTCTCCTCGCCCAGCGCCTGCTGCAACGATTTCAGCGTAAGCCCCGTGATGGTGGAAATGAGCACTTTGTCTTTCAGAAAAGGTTTCACCTCACCCACCACTTTAGGGAATTGATCGGGCTGTACCGAAAAAATAACCACATCCGACGCTTTAACAGCATAAATATTATCTCGAGTAAAAAAGAGATGACTATTTTCAACAGATGGTTTTTCAGGCAATTTCCGCTTTGATGCCACTATGTTGATTTTCTCTTTTAAAGGGGAAGCCAGCAATCCTTTTATGATGGACATTCCCAGGTTTCCTGCACCGATAATAGCAATGTTTGTTTTTTTCATTGGTATCTTTTTTGATTTGTTATTCTAAATCTCTATAAACTGAATTGGTTTTTAGATCCTTCACTTTGTTCAGGATGACAAAAAGTTGAAACTTCATCATTGTTTTACATTTCTTTCATTCAAAAAAATGATGGTTTCAGCCGGAGCCCTGCCTCCTGCCCAAGTCCGAACATCAGGTTCAGGTTTTCCACTGCCTGGCCTGCAGCACCTTTCAGCAGGTTGTCGATAACCGCGGTAACAAAAGCCTTGTCGTCCTGTTTTTCCACGTGCACCAGGCAATAGTTGGTATTGACCACCTGCTTCAGGTTAACATTGTCCGGCATAACTTTGGTGAAAAGCTTCGGGGCATAAAAACCCTCATACAACTCTGTTAATGCTTTGGCTGATAAGTCACACCGTGTGTAGGCCGAAACAAAAATCCCCCGTGTAAAATCGCCGCGCAGGGGCACAAAGTTCACCTCCTGCCCGAAGTCGGGCTGGCATTGCGTGAGGATTTCCTTAATTTCATCCAAATGCTGGTGTACAAAAGCTTTGTAAACCGACAGGTTGTTGTTACGCCAGCTGAAATGGGCCGTTTCCGACAAGCCCCTCCCCGCCCCGGTGGAACCGGTAATGCCGTGAACGTGAACGGCATCCTGCAACAAATGGTTTTCGGCCAGGGGCAACAGTGCCAGTTGGATGGCCGTGGCAAAACATCCCGGGTTGGCAATGTTTCCGGCCCCGGTGATGGCTTCTCCGTTTTTTTCGGTAAGGCCATAGACAAACTGCCGTTCGCCCCATCGGCTGTCGGCCTGCAACCGGAAATCATTGCTCAGGTCGATAATTTTCGTTTTTGGCGAAAAAGGATGCAACTCTAAAAACCGGGTGGAATTTCCGTGCCCCAAACTCAGGAAAACGGCGTCCACTTCCGGATCAACTGTTTCAGTAAAACGCAATTCATCCAGCATAAAAAGGTCTTCATGGACACTTTGCACTTTTTTGCCGGCGTGCGAATGACTGTAAACAAATGCAACCTCCGCCTTCGGGTGGTACATCAAAATGCGCAACAGTTCCCCGGCCACGTATCCCGTTCCGCCCACAATTCCTACCTGTATCATAATTTTCCGTTTACGTTTTTGTAAATTTTCAAAGGATTGGCCATGATTTTGACAAACCCCTTCACATCATCGCCCGTCCATGCTTTGTTGACCTCCCCGTAATCGCCGAAGCCCGAATCCATTAAATCGTATTCCGACTTAATACCTTGTATTTCAAACCGGTAAGGATGCAAAGCCACCGAAACTTCCCCCGTTACATTTTCCTGCGTGTCGGCAAGGAAATGCTCGATGTTGCGCATGACCGGCTCAAAATACTGCGCTTCGTGCAGGAACATGCCGTACCAGTTGGCCAGTTGCTCTTTCCAATAAAGTTGCCATTTGGTAAGTGTGTGTTTTTCCAGTACGTGGTGCGCCTTAATAATCAGGGTAGCGGCTGCCGCTTCAAAACCGATACGCCCTTTGATGCCGATGATGGTGTCTCCGGTGTGCATATCACGCCCGATGGCGTAGGCAGAAGCTTTTTCATCAATGCGTTGAATGACCTTTACGGGATGGGTTCTTTCACCGTTCAATGCAACGATCTCTCCTTTTTCAAAACCCAGCGTCAGGGTTTCGGCCTCCGTTTTTTTCAAATGCGACAGGTAAGCCTCCTCCGGCAACGGCTGGTGGGAAGTCAGCATCTCTTTACCACCAATGCTGGTTCCCCAGAGGCCTTTGTTAAGGGAATATTTTGCTTTTTTCCAGTCGGAGGTAACGCCGTATTTTTCAAGATACTCAATTTCGGCCTGACGAGTGAGTACCTGGTCGCGAACCGGCGTAAGGATTTCCAGTTCCGGAGCCACGAGTTGAAAAACCAGGTCGAAACGGATTTGGTCGTTGCCGGCGCCCGTGCTGCCGTGAGCAATGTAATCCGCTTTGATGGTCTTGGCATATTCGGCCAGCGCTTTGGCCTGAAAAATGCGCTCGGCACTTACCGACAGCGGGTAAGTGTTGTTTTTCAGAATGTTACCAAAAACAAGGTATCGTACAATGTGTTGATAAAAATCGCCGGTGCCATCAATGGTTTTGTGGGTTTTGGCGCCCAGCCGCAAAGCATGTTCTTCTATTTGGTGAAGTTCTTTTTTCGAAAAGCCGCCGGTGTTGACAATGGCCGTATGGACTTCCAGGTTTTTGTCGTGGATGAAATATTTGACACAGTAAGAGGTGTCGAGGCCGCCACTGAAGGCCAGCAATACTTTTTTCTTTTTCATGGGTGTAAAATTTTACTGATTTTGGGATAGAGCGCTTTTTTCACGGGAAAGCGCTGCTTTTGTGTTTTCAGGAATTTTTTGAACTGTTCCCAGGAACCGTTTTTCTGTTTTCCGGCAGCGCTTTTCATTTTTTCTTCTTTAGCCGGGTCGTAAACCATGCCGGTACAGAGGCACATTTTGCGTTCGGTACGGCACAGGATGTCGTAATTTTTACAGCTTTCACAACCTTTCCAGAAGGTTTCGTCGGAGGTGAGTTCCGAGAAAGTAACCGGTTTATAGCCCAGTTCCGAGTTAATTTTCATCACTGCCAGGATGGTGGTGATCCCGAAAATTTTCGAGCCAGGGAATTTCTTTCGCGAAAGCTGAAAGATTTTTGACTTGATTTGTTTGGCCAGGCCGGTTTTCCGGTAATCAGGATGCACGATCAGTCCTGAATTGGCAACAAACTTATGTCCCTGCCAGCTTTCAATGTAACAAAAGCCCACCACTTTTTCCCCTTCGAGGGCGATGACGGCATTTCCCTTGTGGATTTTTTCCCGGATGTATTCCGGTTTTCTTTTGGCGATACCAGTCCCGCGGTGTTTGGCTGCTTCTTCAATCATGTCACAGATAGCCTGTGCGTATTTTTCGTGACTGGCATCAGCCACTACAATAGTAACATGCATGGATTAAACTCTTTTAAAAAAATTTTATTGAAAATATATGACCTGAAACGGCAGGGTACGGAACCCCGCAAAAAAAATTACACCCCGAAGGGGGGCCTGGTCATCCTGAAGGAAGCAAAAACGCACGGCCTTTCCGCTGCAACGGGATGTTGCAGGACGAAAACCGGGTATGTACTTTTCTGCTTCATATTGTGGGGACAAATATATCCGTTTTTTGGATTAAACAAGTTTTTTGGGGAAATTTTTTGAATATTTTTTTGGAATGCCCTATTTGTATCGGTTCACACAGAGGGTGCAACATAAGGTACAATCAGCGCAAATTTTGAAATAAAGCATCCCGGGGGTAAATTATTTTTGTAATGTACAACAATCCTTCTGACTCA
>JALUYM010000240.1 GCA_027018745.1 Bacteroidales bacterium
ATAAACGGCGTTTTCGTGCGTATTTTCTGCCAGGGTGTCCATTAAAATGTTTTTTTCCGGAATGCCGATACTGATTAAAAATGACCGCATCACTTTGGCTTCTTTCAAATGGTGATAGATTAGGTTCCCGGATCCGCCGGTGACCAGGATTTTTTTTATTTTACCCCGACTGTAAAGTTCTACAGCCTGTAATAGTCTGTCAATATTTCCTTTGTATGTTATGCGGTTGTATTTTTTTGAGAAGGTTGCCGTGGACCCTCCCAAAACGACCCCCACATCAAACTTTTGCGTTACCGGAACGGGTTCTATCGCCCAAAGCCCGACAATTTTTGTAACGATAAATGTGTTGGAGAAAATGAGTAATACCAAAAAGCCAACCCACAAACTTATCTTCCTTTTTCGGGGTTTTTTGAGAAAAAGTGCCAAAGTTAGCAGGACAACCAGCCAGATAACCGGACGAAAAAGGTAAGTTAATATTTTAGAAATAACAAAAAACATTCAAAAACCACAGGTTTTAATTTTCGGACAGATAAAAAAGAGAAACTGTTAGACAAACACCAATACATAAATATTTTATCTTATAATTGAAGGAACAGGGCTTTAGGTACTCATGCCACCACATACGTGGATCACCTGCCCGCTGACATAAGACGAGAGTTCGGAGGCCAGAAAAACAGCTACATTGGCCACATCTTCCGGTTTTCCCGAACGGCGGAGCGGAATGGTTTTGATCCAGGCTTGGCGCACATCTTCGGGCAGTTTTTTCGTCATTTCTGTTTCAATAAACCCCGGTGCAATGGCATTGCAGCGAATCCCCCTTGAGCCCAGTTCCTGTGCTATGGATTTTGTAAATCCAATCAGCCCGGCCTTGGAAGCGGAATAATTTGATTGGCCGGCATTGCCGTTAACGCCTACTACAGAACTCATATTGATAATCGTTCCCCCCCTTTGTTTGATCATATGGCGTTGTACTGATTTGGTTAGGTTAAAGGCCGATTTCAAATTGACCGTTAATACTGCATCCCAGTCTTGTTCTGTCATGCGCAGCAACAGGTTGTCACGGGTGATTCCCGCATTGTTAACCAGAATGTCAACTTTTCCAAAGTCATTTATCACATCGGCAATCAGTTTCTCGCTGTCAGCGAAGGATGCTGCGTTCGAAGCATAACCTTTGGCTTTTACCCCAATAGCAGCTATTTCATTTTCTGTAGACTGCATGTGCTCATCATAATTCAAATCGCTGAAGGCAATGTCAGCACCTTCGGTGGCAAATTTCAAGGCAATAGCCTTGCCGATTCCTCTCGCTGCTCCTGTAATGAGCGCAACTTTTCCTTTAAGTAGATCCATGATTTTTGCTTTATAAAAATAAATTTCAAAGATAAAAATTTCAGGTTAATTTGCCCCTTTAGGGTGGTATAACCTGCCAACAGCCTGCAGTTATTGGTTGTCAGGTAAAAACAAAGGATTTTATCAGGAACATTTTTTGTATGAAGTTACCCTAACGTTTGGTTGAAAGTCAGTTGTACTTGTGCGCCTCCCTCATCTTTGTTTTTAATATTGATTTTACCCTTGTGGTAATCCATTATCAGTTTAATGGCTGCCAGTGAAAGTCCTGTTCCTTCGTGGTGCATCACATCGCCGGCAGAGAAAAGTTCAAAAAGACGTTTCTGTGCTTCTTTGCTAAAACCGGGCCCGTTGTCATTACAGGTTAAAATAATTTTTTCGTTTTCTGCTTTCGCAGATAATTCGATGTTGACATTTGTACCGCCAAATTTAACGGCATTTTCCATGAGCATTTCCAACGATCTTTTGACCAAAGCTGTATTGGCCTCAAACGTCATGTTATTATCTTCTATTGCCAGGTTGATGGAGCCATATTTTCCTTCGTAGTTTTTTTGAAATTGGTATATGGCTGTTTCCATAACATATTTTACCTGTGTGGGAAGAAAATCGGGTTCGTTTCGGTTGGTACGGAGTTCGGTGATGAGCAGGGCTGTTTCTGAAAATCTGGTAAGCCGGTTGGCCACATCCTCCAGATAGTGGATGTATTCCTGTTGCTCCTTTGATAAAGAGGTGAGGTTCAACAGGGTAGTAAGGCCTGTAATACCGTTGAGAGGTGTGCGTAGTTCGTGGCTGATGATATCCAGGAAGTCGGTTTTGGCCTTTTCGAGCTGGTTGAGCCGTTTGTACGCTTTCTCCAGTTCCAATGTACGTTCCCTGACCTTTTCTTCCAGTTTTTCATTGAGTTCGGCAAGGGCAATCCGTTGTTTATACAGCAAAATATGCGTTTCTGTCCGTGCCAGCAGTTCCGAAGCGTTAAAAGGTTTTGTAATATAGTCTTGTCCGCCAATGGTAAAACCCTTTACAATGCTGTTCATATCAGCTTTAGCTGTCAGAAAAATGACGGGTATATCACTGGTTTCAGGATTTTCTTTTAAAATTTTACACACTTCAAACCCATCCATCCCGGGAAGCATAATATCCAGCAGGATCAGGTCAAAACTTTGGTGTTTTGTGATAGATAAGGCCTGTTCACCGGTTTGGGCATAGGCTACCTGATAATCTTCTTTAGAGAGAATGTTCCCAAGTATCTGAATATTTTTAGGGATATCATCCACGATAAGTATCTTATATCTGCTTTTACTGGTCATAAGGATATGGCTTTAAAAAAATGATTTTATTCTGATAAGTAATTCTTCAATGGTGCCAATATCGAAATTTTCGGCGGCTTTTCCAAGTTGTTCACCGGTTTCCCGAATGGTATTCATGTGATTTTCTGCACCAAAGGCAGCTATATCAAGCCCGAAAATTTTGATGTCATCGATGACTTTATTTTCAACGACAATTTTCCATTGCCGGAAAAACCTTTCTGAGAATTTATGGCGTAGATCATCACTCATTTTTTCGGGTTTGCCCGGTCCGGTAGAATCTTCAAATGTGTTTTCAGAAGGTCTGGATGGTTCATGATTACCCTGAATATTGACCGTTTGTTCCGTTTTTTCTACTTTGTTTAAACGAATAGTAAATTTGGTGCCTTTGCCCGGTTCGCTTTCCAGCGAAATGCTGCCATTCATAGCTTCAACCAATCGTTTTGTTATGCTTAGTCCGAGGCCGGTTCCCTGTCTTTGTTGCGTTATGGATTCGGAGGATTGTTTAAAAGCTTCGAAAATAATTTCCTGTTCCTCTTTGGGTATTCCTGAACCGGTATCTTCCACAGTAATAACGAGATCGTATTTTGTTTTTTCATCGGCAGATGGTTTTCCGTCGGCAGTTACTTTTACAAAGCCTTTATCGGTAAATTTGATGGCGTTACCGGCAAGGTTAAACAAAATCTGACGAAAACGTATGGTATCTAACAAAAATTTGCCTTGAAGTGCTGGTGAAACGGTAATAATAAACCGGATATTTTTTCCCTGGACCTGGGGATAAAAAATTTGCTGTATCTCCGACATAATACTATGGATTGAAACAGGTTCCCTGTATAGTTCCAGTTTGTCAGCCTGTATTTTCGACAGGTCAAGAATATCATTGATCAGCGAAAGAAGGCTGTTGCTGCTGTTTTTTATGGATTGCAGGAAGGTTTTTTCTTTTTGGTTCTGTGCCATGGGCAACAGCAGGTCGGTAAACCCAATGATGGAGTTGAGAGGGGTCCTGATTTCGTGACTTATGTTGGCAATAAACA
The DNA here is from genome assembly GCA_027018745.1 of Bacteroidales bacterium. Classification (GTDB taxonomy): domain Bacteria; phylum Bacteroidota; class Bacteroidia; order Bacteroidales; family F082; genus Sulfidibacterium. The sequence goes on from JALUYM010000240.1 coordinate 3,683, forward strand.
ATGATTTGGCACGGTTTGCTTCTTCAGCCTGGTTTTTGGCCTTTCTGATTTCAACATTTCGTTTCCGTAATTCGGCATTGATTTTTTGCAACCGTTCTTTTCTTACTTCGGCTACTTTTTCTGCTTTTTTGCGTTTTGATATATCTTCGATAATCCCTTCATAATACAATGTTTTACCCTTTTTATCACGAATGGCCCAGGCACTTTCTTTAACATATATTTTACTGCCGTCAGCTTTTTCCCAAACATCTTCGCGTCCGGTAATAATCCCTTGTTTTTCGATCAGGTCTACAAAATGTTTCCGCGCATCTTTTTTGGTTTTGTTCAGGTTTATCTTTTTCAGGTCTTCGTATGAATAGCCCAGCATTTGCAATAACATTTTGTTGGCGAAGAGAATTTTTCCATCGGGAGTGGTCTGGTACATGCCGATGGTGGCATTTTCAACGATGCTCATGTATTGTTCGCGACTGGTAAAAAGTTCATTATTGAGTTTGGCCAGTTTTTTTGTCTGTTCGGATATTTTTTGATTTTTCGTGGCAAGGATGGCGTAGTTTTTCCTGATAATTTTATTTTTGTATTGGATGAAGATCAGAATGATAAGGGCTGTCAATACGAAAAAAGAAATAAAAATGATAAGCACTAACCGGGTGGTTTTTTCTTCTTCCAGTTGTATTTGATTGAGTTTGTCCTGTTTGCGTAAAAGTTCATTTTCTTTTGCTTTTTTTTCGGCTTCCAGTCGAACTTCCATTTCACTTATCATTTGCCGGTTCTTCTCACTGAAAATTATCTGGTTTATCTCATTGGCTTTTCTCAAGTAATCATAGGCATTTTTATATTCGTTCTGGTTTCTGCTAATGTTAGAGAAAAGATAATAAGTGTCGAGAAGCAAATCCCTGGCATTTATCTTGTTTGAAATAAGCAGGGCGCTGTCACAATAAAGGGTGGCGAGGGAAAAGTTGTTTTGGGCATAATAAATCTTCCCCAGATCCAACATGGATATGGCAATTCTCCGCCTGTCGCCGATTTTCTTTTTTAGTGAAAGTGCTTTCTGTTGCAACCGGACAGCCTTTTCGAACTTATGTTGTTTGAAATAAATTTCTGCGATATTGCTCAGGGAGATAACATAGAGTATATCGCTGTGAACCTTTCGTGAAAGTTTTTCTCCCATTTTGTAATTCCACAAGGCCCGGTTGTAATGATTTTGCTTTTGTTGTATTTCTCCAAGATGAAGATACATGTTAGCTTCGTTAAACAGGTCTCCTTTTTTATGATAAATTTTAAAAGCAGCAGTGAAGAATTTTTGGGCACGATCGAGTTTCCCCCAATTTTTCATGGCAATTCCCAACTGGTTTTCAATAGAAGCTATACCTGTGTTGTCATTCAACAGGGCATAAATATCATATGCCCGCTGAAACAGACCGATAGACCGGGCATAATCGTTGTAATTCAGCCATACTTCGCCTTCACCTTTCATTGTGGCAGCTATCCCTTTCTTTATGCCAAGTTCTTCGTAAAGGCCACGTGCTTTTACATAATATGCAGCTGCTTTTTTGTACCGGCTCCATTTAAAATAATTGTTTGCAACATCCAGAAAAAAATCGGCTTGTCTTTCCTTGCTGCAACTTTTGTTATAAGTTCGTTCGATAATTTTATACAAAGAATCAGCTTTGTTATATTCTTCAATGGCTTGATAATTCATTGCCAACTCATAAGTAGCATGGGCTATCGATTCTTCATCATGTAACTTTTTGGCAAGGTGCAGGGACAAAAGATGATAGTCCAAAGCTTTCCGGGGATTTGAGTTTTGATAAAGTGAAGAAAGTTTTTGTACCAGTACAAACCTTTCTTTGGGTGAAAGTAAGCTGTCTTTGAGTATTACGGTAATGTTGGTGCTGTCATTCAGGCTGTCAAGATTATATCCCTGCAGGGTTTTTTGATTACCGATGGAACCGAAGGACAGGAACAATACAAAAACCACTAAAAACAACTGTTTCGTGCGTATTTTTAAAGAATATGTTCCGGTCCGGTACCTCATTTGTTTAAAAATTTTCTGACCCTATATAATCACTTCGTTTTTTATTGTTTACGTGTGTGAATGCCTGATAAAAATTCATTTTCGTTTCACGTGTCGGAAAAGGTTATTTGATAGGCTTTTTTATAAATTCGTAATTGTTTTTCGATGGCAACAATGTCAAAATCTTTCAGATGTTGATTCAGGTCATTGGCAAAATCTGCCAGGTGGCGCAGGTGAAACTTGTTGGCCAGCTCCAGGACTTTTTGTGAAAAAAGTTCAATTTTATCAAACATTTTGGTATTCATGGCAGGTTCAAAATAGGTATTGTACAGTATTTGCATTTCTTTTGAGAGCTTTAGTTTGTTTGTGGATTCCGCAAGGTTGAACAAATGCCGGGCACATTCATCTTCGTCAAATTGTCTGATAAATTCCCTTAAGGAAGAGGTGATTTCACTCATTGGCTGGTTGTACAGGTTTATGGTAATTGCTTTGGTCTGGTCTATGGAAATATTTTCATTGATATTCAAAATCAAAAAAAGATGTTTTTTGTCCAGGTTCTCCTTTTCAAAAATGTTTTTGGCGTTTTCCAGTATCTCTTCTTCAAGACAACAGAAAACGATCAAACGAAAATCTGAAATCAATTTTTTTGCCAGCGACAGGTCTAACCCTGCATCTTTTATTTCAAACCCATGCGAAATGAAAAGCTGTTTGATTTCCTCCTTTGCGGGATGTGTTTGATTGATAAACAAACATTTTTTCTTTTTGGCTTTTTTTTGCTTTGGTGTCGGGGAGGATAGGGGTGAGCTTTTGTCACTTGTTTGAACATGGGGAAAGATAACAGTAAAACGGCTTCCCTTACCCGGAGTACTCACCAGACTTATTTTTCCATCCATGGCATTGGCCAGCCGCTGACTAATGGCCAGCCCCAGACCGGTTCCCTGTGTATTTTTTCCGGAGGAAACTTGATGAAAAGGCAGAAAGACATTTTCTTGTTCTTCCTTGGGTATGCCCGGTCCCGTATCTATGATTTCCAAAATTAATTTTATCATATTTTCTTCCGCTTCTTTTTCAGCACGGGCGCTAATGGTGACGCTGCCTTTTTGGGTAAACTTTACGGCATTGCCCACCAGGTTGAGTAATAGTTGACGAAGCCTGGATTCTTCAAAAATAATGATATCGGGGATGGTATTATCAATTTCCGTAAGCAGCTGTATCCCTTTTTCTGAAGCTTTCAACCTGAATATTTCCGTTACTTCTCTCACTATTTTACGCAAACTGATCTCTTTGAATACAGTGGTAATGTTTCCTTCCTCAATTTTTGACAGGTCAAGGATGTCGTTGATGAGACTGATCAGGCTTTCACCACTGGTTTTAATGGACAAAAGATAATCTTTTTGTTTTTCATCGGTTATCATATCAAAAAGCAGATCCGAAAATCCAATGACCGAGTTAAGGGGTGTACGGATTTCGTGACTCATGTTTGCCAGGAAATTTGTTTTTGCCCGGGTACTTTTCTCTGCTTTTTCTATGGCTTGTTTCATGGCTTCGTTGGTTTTTACCAGTTCTTTTTGTGTTTTTTCAATTTCTTTGTTTTTCTCCAAAAGCAGCCGGTTTTGTTTGTTTTTGTTATAGAGGTAATAACTGACGAAAGCGAGGACAATGATTAAAATAAAAAAGATACTCCAGGAAAAATAAAGCAGATAGTTTTGTTTTTTCAGGCGGAGCATGGCGATATTTGTTTTTTGTTTCTGCAGCTGTATCTGGCTTTTTTGTTTCTCTGTGCCAAATTTAATCTGCATTTTAGCAATGCTTTTTCTAAGTTCAAGATTAAGTAGTGAGTCCTGATAGGCTTGTTTAAGTTCCAGAAACTGAATAGCTGGTTTGTATTTCTTCATTTCCATATAAGTCCTGAACAACGCATCATAACCATTTTTAAGTGTTGCCTTGGTATGGGCCCTCTTTGCCATTTGAATACCCGATTCAAGATACCGGACAGCTTTTTTATAATCTTTCAGAGTACTGTACAATGAACCGGTTTCGATCAAAGCATCGGAAAGGTTGTAATAATTTTTAGTTTCCCCCGCCATTTTTACCGCGCTGAGTGAGAAGACCAGTGCCTGCCTGTATTTTCCCTGTTCTTTCAGTACATGGGCTATATCATTGCTGCATATGGCAATGCCCTTTTTGGAATTTATCCGCCGGTTGATATCCAGTGAAAGTTCAAAATATTTTAAGGCTTTGGCAAACATCCGTTTTGCATCATAAACCCGGCCGATATTGTTCATGTTGATGGCAATGCCGATGGGATTATTTCTGTTTTGCTCAAGTTGCAAACTTTGTTTAAAATATTGCAACGCCTGATCGTAATTACCCAACAGGAGATATACATTGCCCACACTGTTGGCAGCTGCAGCACTGCTGACAGAGTCACGGGTTTCAGTTGCCATACGAAGTGCTTTCAGGTTATATTTCATGGCTTTTTTATAATCATCAATACGCCGGTATACTACACCGATATCATTGTATGAATAAATAATAAGCCTGTTGTCTTTTGCTTCTTCACCGATTTCTATACATTTTTTGTATAATTTAATACACAGCGCATAACGGGTTTCATCCCTCAGCTGGTCGGCAATTCTGTTCAGTTTGTTCCCCACATAAACCAACATGTCAGCTTTTCTTGCTATTTGAACAGCTTTTTCAATTGTGTTGAAAAATTTGTTTTCTTCTTTCGGGCTTTTGTTGTCTTCAATATTCCGGAACCCATTCTCTATTATTCTCGCTATTTGTAACGAATCCTGAAATCTTGATTTTTGGTTTATCCTGGCCTGTTTTGAGGGAAAACCTGTCTGCATGTTGTTCGCCATAAGTGTCGGGTATATCCATATCCCTAAAGCGAGAAAGACAAATATCCTGAAAAAGATTCTTGATGACAACATGGTTGTTTTCACAGGGTTGATAAAATAGAAAAGCAGACCAAACAATTGTTTGGTCTGCTAAGATAGAAAAAATCTTTTGTAACAGAAAGGTTCTGTTGATGAAAAGTATTTTTCAGGCTGTAGGAACTATGTGTCGCCGTCGCTTTTTATATCCATTTTACCAGTGGAAAATCCATGCGGTGGACCAGCAAATCATGTCTGGGATAAAGCCGGAACGCATAATCCACAATGCCGGAATGTGCCAGGGGGAAATTACAAGTATACCGGATCACATCCTTATCTTCCTGTATTGCTTCCAATGTATGGTGGTAAAGGATTTTTTCGATATTTCCGTTGGTACGGTTGCCCATGATAATGTCTATTCCCAGATCTTTGGCTGTCAAACCCGGTGCGGAAAGTTTTATTTCAGCGACAAAGTGTTTTCCGTATTCCATGGGCCCTTTGGTTGAATCGGGTACCATGAGCGAAAGGACTGAAATGTTATCCCACAAACGCCGGATTTTTTCTTTCCATGCTGCCAGTTTTCTGGCTTGGGCAAAATGTTGTTCCTTCATTTTTCTGCCACTTTGAAATAAGGTGGAGTAGAATTTTTTGTAGTAATCATTTAACTGCCTTTGCATGGTAAAATGGGGTGCTATGCCGGCAATGGTATTTTTAATGTGTTGAACCCATTTTTCTGAAAAACCCTCTTCGTTTTTATCGTAAAAGGCGGGGATAATTTCTTCTTCGAGGATATTGTAAATCATTTCAGCATCAAGTTCATCCTGAAAACTTTGGTTTTCGTAAGTTCGGGATTCGGGGATGGCCCAGCCGGCATTTTCCCGGTAGCCTTCGGCCCACCAACCATCCAGCACACTGAAATTCACCACTCCGTTCATAATGGCTTTCTCGCCACTGGTGCCGGATGCTTCCAGCGGACGGGTGGGCGTGTTTAACCAGACATCCACACCGTTGGTAAGCATTTTTCCCATAATCATATCGTAGTTTTCAAGGAAAATGATCCTTCCGTTGAACCGGGGCATCTTTGAAACTTCAATGATACGTTTGATCAGGTCCTGCCCGGCTTTATCGTGTGGATGTGCCTTGCCGGCAAAAAGGAATATTACCGGCTTTTCAGGATGGTTCACAATTTTTTCCAACCGCTCAAGGTTGGTGAACAGCAAATGGGCCCGTTTGTATGTGGCAAAACGCCTGGCAAAACCAAATATCAGATGGTTTTCATCAAGATGCTTTATCGATTCTATAATCAGGCGCGGGCTCTCCTGCCGCGATAGCATGTCCTTTTGCAAATGGGTTTTAACGAACTGAATGAGGCGTTTTTTGACTTCCATGTGGTTTTCCCATACTTTTTCATCAGGAATGTCATAAATTTTTTCCCAGGACCTGGCGTTTGGCTGGTCGTTTTCAAATCCTTCTTCAAAGGTCTGATGATAAAGTTTCTGCCACACTTTGTCAGTCCAGGTGAAATAATGAACACCGTTGGTAACATAACCGATATGCAGTTCACTTGTGTAATATCCGGGATATAATCCCCGAAACATTTCGCGGGAAACGTTACCATGAATACGGCTTACCCCGTTAATTTCCTGTGAAAGTTTGGCAGCCAGCACGCTCATGGAAAAATTTTCTGAAGTATCTTCGGGTTTGAACCGGCCCAACGCCATGAATTCTTCCCACGAAATAGAAAAAACTTCACTAAAATGGGAAAGGTAAGCCCGCATAAGATGTTCTTCAAAGCTGTCGTGGCCTGCCGGAACCGGTGTATGGGTGGTAAAAAGGGTACTGGACCGGACAACTTCTTTGGCGACATGGTAACTGATATGTTTCTGTTCGATCAGGTTTTTGATTCTTTCCAATCCTATAAAAGCCGAATGTCCTTCGTTGCTGTGGAAAACATCAGGATGGTATCCCAGCCTTTCTATAAGCCTGATACCACCTAATCCCAGCACCATTTCCTGTTTCAGGCGGTGTTCGTTGTCGCCGCCATAAAGCCGGGCTGTCAGTTTCCGGTCTTCTTCAGAGTTGGGTAAAGTATCTGTATCAAGCAAAAACAAAGGAACACGTCCCACATCGAGACGCCAGATTTTGGCCTGGATTACCCGCCCGGGCATGGCTATGGGAATCCGGAGCGTTTTGCCTTCTTCATCGCGCACAGGCACCAGCGGGAGCTGAGAAGTCTTCTGCATGTTGTATTCGGCCAGCTGATCGCCAAAATGGGTAATGATTTGCTTAAAATAACCATATCTGTACATCAAACCAATGGCAATCATGTTTTTGTTCGAATCGCTGGCCTGCTTCAGATAATCGCCTGCCAAAACACCCAACCCGCCTGAGAATATCTTCACACTGTTGTGCAGGCCGTATTCCATGCTGAAATAGGCAACCTGTTGTTTGTCCTGTTCCTGCTTTGCCTGCATGTACCGGCTGAATTTATCGTACACACTGTTCAGCTTTTCGACGAATGTTTTATCGGATTCCAGGGCATTAATCTTTTCCAGCGACAGTGATTCCAGGACCATTACCGGGTTGGTATCGAGCTCTTCCCAACGGTCGGGCAAAATGCTTTGAAACAATTCAACGGCTTCTGTATTCCATGACCACCAGAGGTTAAAAGCCAGTTCTTTTAATGGTTTGAGTGATACGGGTAAAACAGGCTGCACCAATATTTTTTTCCAGGTAGGCTTGTCTGTACTCACACTGGCTTCTACCCGAAGTGTCTCGGGAATGATCCATTGCGTTTTTTCTTTTTTCTTTCGTTTCTCCGCTTCCGCCATGGCTATTTTCCACGCTTTTATATAGCTTTTGACCAGTTTGTCCCAGGTTAGTTCATCGGAAATTTTATCAGCTTCCTGTCTGACAGTTTTTTTGTCTTTTAAATTCAAGAAATCGGTTAATTTATCTGCTACTTCAGTGGAAATGGTTTCGTCGTTTTTTCCTTTTCTGTCAAGGACAGTTACGGCCCGTACTCCAGCATGATGTTCCTGCACCCATTGTCCAAAGCCGGAGTAAGTAGTTGTGAGGGTGGGAATGCCGAATGCAATACTTTCGTGGGGAGTATAACCCCAGGGCTCGTAATACGAAGGGAATACCGTAT
>JALUYM010000241.1 GCA_027018745.1 Bacteroidales bacterium
CCCGTTCATCTCCCCCCACCGGATGCCAGTCACGAAGCCCGATAACACCATATGGGCCGCGACTTGAAATTTCTACTGTGCCATTATCCTGCTGTCCGCTGTAAATATGATAAGGAAATTGATCATCTACTGCTAAATGATAGAATTGACCGGTAGGCTGGTTATACCAACTTGACCAACTTTGACCGTTATTTACCGTTACCACGGCCCCCTGATCAGATGCCGTTATCATATGAGATGGATCGGAAGGGTTTATCCACAGGAAATGATAATCATCACCGCCAGGTGATCCTTTAAAGATCGAAAAATGTTTGCCCCCATCATCCGAGCGCCGAATGGAACGTCCCATAACATAAACTATATCAGGATGATTGGGGTCAACAGTTATACGGCTAAAATAGGAATCGGCCAGCGCCGCATCATGATCCACAAGCTGCCAGCTTTTACCACCGTTTTCAGAGCGGTAAATGCCGCTGTTTTTGGGCCCGGCCTGAATAGAAGCATAGACAATTAATCCTTTGCTGCCACGTGCCACACCAAGGCCAATACGCCCCAGACTACCTGACGGCAGGCCATCGCCCGAAAGTTTTTTCCAATGAAAACCCCCATCCGTACTTTTGTAAATTCCTGATCCGGGCCCCGTTTGCGGCAGAAAATAATCGAGCCACGGGTGCATACGCATTTGCCACATAGCAGCATAAACCACCGAAGGGTTTTCCGGATCAGACGCCAGGTCAACAGCACCGGTGTTGTCATTAACATACAAAACATGTTTCCACGTTTTTCCGCCGTTGGTGGTAAGAAAAACACCACGCTCGGCATTAGGGCGGAAGGCATTGCCGAGAGCAGCTACCAATACATGGTCAGGATTATCCGGATTTATCAAAATACGACCGATATGCCGGCTACTTTTCAAACCTACATTTGTCCATGTTTTTCCCCCATCTTCGGTTTTGTAAACCCCGTTCCCCGCAAGGATATCATATCGTAAAGCCACCTGTCCGGTTCCCACATAAATTATTTTCGGATTGGAAGTGGCAATAGCCAGCGCTCCCACAGACGACGCCTTTTGATGCTGCATAAGCGGCTGCCATGTTCTGCCCGCATCATCGGTTTTCCAGACACCGCCGCCCGCAGAGCCGAAATAGAAAGTGTTTGGCTCACCGGGAATACCTTCTGCCATTGTTGCCCATCCGGCACGGTAAGGCCCTATAAGCCGCCAATGCATATCTGCATAAGTTTTTTTCGGAATTGTTTGCGAAAAAAGGACTTGAACGGGTATGATCAAAAAAATCAAAATTTGAACCAATACCATTACCTTTATTCTGTTTTTTCCCAGAGATAAAATTGATTCGGCATTATCCTTTCCCTGTAGATTGGTTTTCTGTTTCATTTGTTTATAATTTACTAACTAATTAATATTAAAGCCGTTATGTAATTGCAAGGAAATGAGGTGGTTTTGCGAGTTGGCTGACGAAGCAATCCCTTTTCTTACCTGAATTGTTGAATATTTAAGATGGCTTCTTCGCCCTCCACACGAACCCACCCTATGCTTATCGCAATGACGGTGTAACTATGTGGTGAAACCAATAATCATGCTCCTGTGTGTTTTAAACCAATCATGGATGTTTCATGGCATTCTATCTTATTTCCAAATAAACCTTTCCTTCATTTCCCTCCCCCCTTCCGAAACAGTTTATCCTTTTCCCGGCAACACATAAAACGGTTTTTTCCAAAACTGGGTTTCCTGCAAAAGTCTTAAATTAATTTTAAAAATAAAAGATATTCAAATTTTAACCTAAAAATTGGCAGCATTTCCTGTGACTAATCCATACCCGGCAATTTTAAAGATGACTCATTGGGGATTATTATTTCTATGATTGAAATTAAATCTTTTTTTAGTATACAGCAGAAAGAGAATTTTACAAAATATTACGATACATTATTGTTTGTATTTCAATATCTTATAATGAGACCTTCTATGTTGCAGTCCAAGAAAACCAACAGCGGGTGAGGTTTGGGGAAAAAACC
>JALUYM010000242.1 GCA_027018745.1 Bacteroidales bacterium
CGGTATGGGTAAAAAAAAGGTTGAACAGTTTGGAGAAGAGATATTAAATATCATTTCCGCCTACTGTCGGGAAAAAGGAATTACACCCCCGCCGCTTATGGAACCTGAAAAAGAAAAAAAGCCGCCGAAAAAACACACCCGGCAAATCAGTTTTGAACTTTGGGAATCGGGAAAAAGCATCCCGGAAATTGCTGAAGAACGCGGACTGGCAGCATCCACCATAGAAGGACATCTGGCATATTTTGTAAGAACAGGGGAAATTCCCGTGGAAAAACTGGTCAACAAGGAGAAAATAACACGCATTTCCGATTTTTTCCTCCACGAAAAAACGACCCGTCTCAGCGACGCAAAAGCTTCCCTTGGCAACGAGGTTAGTTACAGCGAACTGCGTTTTGTCCTGAACCACCTGCAGTTCACAGGAGAAGTAGCAGAAAAATCCCAGCAGGGCTAACCTATGTTACAGATAACTAAATAATTCAATTAAAAAACAACAGCATGTAACTTTTTACGTTCCTGTACGTCTTACAAAACAGAAAATAGAAACCTGAAATTTAAAAAATTATGAAAAAAACATTTTCCTTTTCCATCCGGTTCTTTTCGGTCATGATTATCCTGCTTTTTACAGCAACACTGCATGCCCAAATAAGGGGCAACGGCATAATAGAAGAGCAAAACAGGGACCTCAGCGGTTTTAACGCCATTACTTCCACCGGACCTGTTGATGTCTTTGTTAAACAAGGCAATACTTTTTCTGTGGTTGTCCGCGCCGACGACAATGTTATCAATTATATTAAAACAGAAGTCAAAAACAACACGCTTTTGGTTTCTGTTACCCGGAATATCTGGCGGGCCAAAACATTGCAAGTGCATGTTACCATGAAAAACCTGCAAAAAGTCGTACTGTCAGGTTCTGGTGACTTTTTTTGCAAAACACCTTTCACTACCCACAACCTGCAATTTATCCTGACCGGATCGGGCGATGCAAAAGCTTCCCTGAACACAAAAAATGCACAAGTTAAAGTAGCCGGTTCGGGCAATGTGGAAATAACAGGAATCCGGGGTGACCTTATCATTGAAGTAAACGGATCGGGAGATGTGGAAGCATCAGGACTACAGTTGGAGAATTGTAATTTAAAATCAGCCGGATCAGGCGATGTGGAACTGAAAGGCCGCGCAGTTACGCTCACTGCTGTATCAGCCGGATCGGGCGATATAGAAGCCGGCGGGCTGACAGCCGTCAATGTAAGCATTAAAAATATGGGCTCGGGCGATGTGCAGGTACATGCAACCGACAGACTGGAAGCCACACTGGCAGGGTCAGGCGATCTGTATTATTCGGGAAATCCGCCGGTCTTGAAAGTAAGAACAATCGGATCGGGAGACGTTTATCACAAGTAACAAAAACAAAATTTCATTCTTATTCAACCTTTTCAGGCTGAACTTTTTCGCTGCCATTGTTGTAAAACAATCCCGCCAACAATAAAAGCGAGCCCCACCAGAATGTAAAAATGTATGATCTCACCTACAGTTTGCCTGATCCAAAACAAACCGAGAAAAGGGGAAAGGTAGATCAGATTACTTACCTTGGCCGTATTGGCCGAGTAATTCAGTGCTTTGAGCCAGATGACAAATGTCAGGCTCATTTCAAAAATACCGATGTAAATGCTTCCCAGTAACCCGGCTGTCGAAGGGATTACCGGCCATTTCCCCAAAACAATAAAATAAACAACAAGATAAAAAAGGCCAAATAGCATGTTGAGCAGGATCATACCTGTTTCTTCCCGTCCATCTTTCATGTTCAATATCCAATAAGCAGCCCAGAAAAGAGCACTCCCAACAGCAAGGGATACCCCCAGCGGATGGGTAAACCTCAATGAAAAAGGATGTCCGGCGGTACTAATAATCAAAATCCCGAAAAAGCTGATGAAAATAGCTGCCACAGCCCGGAATTTGATCTTCTGGCCAAGAAAAATAACGGAAAAGAGCACCAGGACGATGGGCCAGATATAATTCAGTGTACCGGCT
>JALUYM010000243.1 GCA_027018745.1 Bacteroidales bacterium
TTTCTGGGGTGTCAACATTGCTTCAACGGAAGGCCGGGCCAGGGCAGAAAAAATAATGGACTTTATGCGGGACAAACTGCAGGAATTTCAAGAGGAAACAAGCCACATTTACAATCTCGAAGCTACCCCTGCCGAAGGAACTACCTACCGTCTGGCGCAACTCGACAAAGCACAATATCCCGACATTATAACCGCCAACGAAAAACAGGTGAAGGAAAACGGTGCGGCACCTTATTACACCAACTCCAGCCAGTTGCCGGTGGGCATTACAGATGACATCTTCGAAGCCCTTGAATGGCAGGACAATCTGCAAACTAAATATACCGGCGGAACGGTATTTCACACGTTTGTAGGTGAAAGTCAGCTACCACCGGCATCGGTGAAGCAACTGGTGAAAGTGGTTTGTGAAAATTTTAAACTGCCTTATTTTACACTGACCCCCACCTTTAGCATTTGCCCCGAACACGGGTACATTTACGGTGAACACAGACATTGCCCGAAATGCGAAGCAGAAGGAAAACAAAACAAATGCGAGGTGTATTCGCGTATTGTGGGTTACCTTCGGCCGGTAGATCAATGGAATAATGGCAAACAATCGGAGTTTACCGACCGCAAACTGTTCGACAGAAAAATTGAAGTACAGCCTTTGTTTCAGGAAGCCTGATTTTTTAGGGCGGGCGCAGAGCGCCCGCCCTAAAAAATAAAATATCTCAAATGAAAATAGCAGGAGTTAAAAAACAGAGTCTGATCGATTTTCCCGGGCATATCAGTACCGTGGTTTTTACACAGGGTTGCAACTTCCGGTGTGGGTTTTGCCATAATCCCGATCTGGTATTACCTGCTAAATTCGGGCCATTGTACAATCAGGAAGCGGTTTTCAGCTACCTGAAAAAATTTCAGCATTTGCTTGATGCGGTTTGTATTACCGGAGGCGAGCCTACGCTGCAGCCCGGTTTGCCCGCTTTTATACTAAAGGTAAAAGAACTGGGACTAAAAGTGAAACTGGACACAAACGGAACCCATCCCGAAATGCTCAGCACTTTGCTTGCGGAAAATCTGCTGGATTTTATTGCCATGGATGTGAAGCATGTTCTTAACTTTGATTTTTACAACCGTACGGTGGGCAATATTCTGAATCAGCAGGTTTTTGAAAATATTATCCAATCCATCAGACTTATTGAAAATTCAGTGATTGGTTATGAGTTTCGGACAACCGTTATAAAAGGGTTGCACCAACCGGAACAAATTCAGCAACTCAGGAAACGGTTTGGCAGCCATTATAAGGTGCAACAGTTTAATCCCGAGGTGGTTTTGGATCCGCATTTGAAAGGGAAACCTTTTTCCGAAAAGGAATTTCATAGCTTTTTGTAAAAAAAAGAATACCGGTTATCCCTGCTTTTGTTTTTTAAACCAGGCTATTGCATCCCGAATGGCCTCATCGGTGGGGGTAAATGACAGGTGCAACTGTAATGCTGCTTTGGAATTTGTGTAGTAGTTTTTAATTGTGAGGATTTTTGCGTTTGTTCTTGACAAACGCGTTTTCACACCGAAACGGCGAAAAATTTCTCCCGCTTCTCCTGCGGCTAATAAGAGAAAATCAGGTATCCTGATTAAAATTGACCGTTGGTTATTTAACCGGGCTACCTTTGAAAAAAAGGACTTATAACTCATGTTTTCGTTTCCCACGATAAAATGTTCCCCTGATGTTTCTATTTCAAATGCTTTTATCACAGCCTTTGCCACATCCTTAACGTGAACAAAATTCTTCCCCCCCGAGGGATAAAAAATAATCCTTTTATTTAATACCTTTAAAATCAGTTCGCCTGAGCTGGGTTTTGTGTCATAGGCGCCTAACATAAATGTAGGACTTATGGTTGTAATGTTGATTGACTTTGATGCCCGGTCAATTAATTTCCGGGCTTCCAGCTTGCTCATGGCATACAATGACTTTGTAAAGGGTATTTTCATTTCCAGTTCTTCGTTGCCCGGTTTCGATAAACTACCATATCCATAAGTATTGGCT
>JALUYM010000244.1 GCA_027018745.1 Bacteroidales bacterium
AGGGAATCGTTGCTGGAAGCGGGGGACCAGGTGATGGTGGTGAAAAACAACTATTTCTGGTTGTCACCTGATTCAAAAGCCGGATTTATTGCCAATGGCGACCTGGTACAAATTGTACGGGTCAACAGCATCGAAGATTTATATGGTTTTCGTTTTGCCGATGTAGAAATGCAACTTTTAGATTACCCCGAAGAAAAAGAAATTACCGTGAAATTATTGCTGGATACGCTTGGCGCACCCGGTGCCGATATTTCTGCCGAAGAACAACGCAGGCTTTTTGACAACGTTTCTCAGGATTATATGTCCATTCCACAACACAGGAAAAGGATGGAGGCAGTGATGAAAGATCCTTATTTTAATGCGCTTCATGTAAAATATGCTTACGCCATTACCTGTCACAAAACACAAGGGGGGCAATGGCCGGTTGTTTTTATTGATCAGGGTTATGTTACCGAAGATCAATTGAATGTAGAATATTTACGCTGGCTTTATACGGCTTTAACCCGTGCGACCCAAAAAGTTTACCTGTTGAATTTCAGGCCGGAATTTTTTTCTGATGACTGAACCGGAAGAAACAAAAAAAGCACCATTATGGTGCTTTTTTTGTTATTGTAACAAACCGGCTACAAGTAAGATTTCAGGATTTTGCTCCGCGAGGTCTGTTTCAGCCGGCGAATGGCCTTTTCTTTGATCTGACGGACCCGTTCGCGCGTCAGGTCAAATTTTTCACCAATTTCCTCCAGCGTCATGGGATGACCGCCGTTCAAACCGAAATAAAGCCGGATAACATCTGCTTCACGTTGTGTAAGGGTGGATATGGCCCTGTCGATTTCCTTACGAAGCGATTCATATAGCAACCCTGTTTCCGGTGTGATGGATTCTTCACTTTTCAACACATCGTACATGTTGTTGTCTTCGTCCTGGATCAACGGGGCATCCATCGAAACATGGCGTCCGGCATTTCTTTTGGACTCTTTTACTTCATTTTCGGTCATGTCAAGCATCCCGGCAATCTCTTTGAAATCAGGCTCGCGTTCAAATTCCTGTTCCAGTTTGGCTGTGGCTTTGTTGATCTTGTTGATTGAACCAATTTTGTTCAGCGGCAGGCGGACAATACGCGATTGTTCGGCCAGGGCCTGCAAAATCGACTGACGTATCCACCAAACGGCATAAGAAATAAATTTGAAACCGCGGGTTTCGTCAAAACGCTGTGCTGCTTTGATCAATCCGAGATTACCTTCGTTAATAAGATCGGGGAGACTTAATCCCTGGTTTTGGTACTGTTTTGAAACGGAAACCACAAACCGCAGGTTGGCTTTTGTCAATTCTTCCAAAGCTTTTTTGTCACCCTGTTTGATCCTTCTTGCCAGTTCAACTTCCTGTTCCGCAGTAATCAAATCGACTTTCCCGATTTCCTGCAAGTATTTGTCAAGAGATGCGGTTTCCCGATTGGTTACCTGCTTGGTAATTTTCAACTGCCTCATGCTCTATTTCCTTTTGTTTTTTTGGTTTATTGACTACGTTAATACTTGTGAAAAGTTTCGTTCAGGATTATTATTTTCTTTCGGGTCTTTTAATCAATGCTTTACGGGAAAGCTTCATTTTCCCGTTACGTTCATCTATACCGATCAGTTTCACTTTGACTTTATCACCTTCGTGCAAAACACTCTCCACTTTTTCGATACGTTTCCAGTCAATTTCTGAAATATGGAGCAATCCTTCCTTGCCGGGAAGAATTTCCACAAAGGCGCCAAAAGGAACAACGCTCTTGACCGTACCTTCATAAATTTCACCTACTTCCGGAACGGCAACTATGCCCCTGATACGGCTTTTGGCTGCTTCGATAGATGCCTTATCGGGCGAAACAATATCGATGACACCGTAATTACCTACTTCTTCAATTACAATGGTAGTATTGGTTTCGCGCTGCATTTCCTGAATTACTTTTCCGCCGGGGCCTATTACTGCACCAATGAATTCTTTGGCAATCATCATGCGCTCAATACGCGGGACGTTGTCTTTGTAATCAGAACGGGGTTCTGTAATGGTCTTGGCCATTTCACCCAGAATATGCAACCTGCCCTGACGGGCTTGTTCCAATGCCTCCTCCAAAACAGAATAGGGAAGGCCATCCACCTTGATGTCCATTTGACAGGCGGTGATGCCATCTTTGGTACCGGTTACTTTGAAATCCATGTCCCCAAGGTGGTCTTCGTCGCCTAAAATATCAGACAGAATAGCGTATTTTTTGGTTTCGCTATCGGTTATCAGCCCCATGGCAATGCCGGCTACCGGTTTTTTGATTTTCACTCCGGCATCCATTAGTGCCAGTGTGCCACCGCAAACTGTGGCCATGGAGGAAGAACCGTTCGACTCAAGGATGTCTGATACAATTCGAATGGTGTATGGATTATCATCCCCTTCGGGAAGTACATGTTTCAGGGCACGCATGGCAAGATTGCCATGTCCGATCTCACGACGTCCCGGGCTGCCAAAACGGCGGACTTCACCTGTGGAAAATCCCGGGAAATTGTAGTGCAGGATAAATTTGGAACTGCCTTCAAAAACAGCGCCGTCAATGGTTTGTTCATCCATTTTGTTTCCGAGTGTACAGGATACCAAAGCTTGTGTTTCACCACGGGTGAAAATGGCTGAACCGTGTGCTGAAGGCAGGTAATCCACTTCACACCAAATGGGGCGAATTTCGTTCAGTTGACGACCATCTAAACGTTTTTTCTCGTTGAGGACAGCCTGGCGCACAGCTTCTTTTTCCACATCGTGGAAATAGCGTTTTACCATAAGCGTTTTTTCTTCCTGCTCTTCTTCGGGAAGGCTTTCTATAAATTCGTCGCGAACTGCCTTAAAAGCATCCGAACGGGCATGTTTGTCAGGATTACCCTGTAATGCAATTTCGTAACATTTTTGGTAAGTGGCTTCTTTTACCTGGTTTTTAAGTTCATCGTCATTGGTTTCATGACAATATTCGCGTTTGGTCTTTGCTTTCTCAACCATGGCGGCCAGCTCATTCTGTGCAAGGCACTGGATTTTGATGGCTTCGTGGGCAGCTTTGATGGCATCCAGCATTACTTTTTCGGAAACTTCTTTCAATTCGCCTTCCACCATCATGATGTTGTCCTCACTGGCTGCCACCATAAGTTCCAGTTCAGCTTTTTCCATTTGGCTAATGGTGGGGTTAATGACGTATTCGCCATCGATGAGTGCCACACGGACTTCAGAAATGGGGCCGTGGAACGGAATGTCTGAAACGGCCAGTGCCGAAGAAGCCGCCAGGGCTGCTAATGCGTCAGGGGCCACATCATCGCCGCCCGAGATAAGTTGAATGATGACTTGTGTTTCGGCATGGAAATCTTCGGGGAAAAGGGGCCGGAGTGCACGGTCGACCAGGCGTGATATCAAAATCTCGTACTCTGAAGGGCGGCCCTCACGTTTAAAAAAACCGCCGGGGAACTTTCCCGTGGCAGCATATTTTTCTTTGTAATCAACGGATAGTGGCATAAAATCCACATCTTCCTTGGCTTCCTGAGCGGCTACGACAGTAGCGAGAAGCATGGTGTTTCCCATTTTGACCACGGCTGAACCATCAGCTTGTTTGGCAAGTCTGCCGGTTTCAATGGAGATGGTCGTACCATCGGCCATTTGGAAACTTTTTGTAATAGCTTTTACTGACATAATATTTATTAAGTGATTTTTATTTTTAAAATTGATTTGTTTGCTGCATGTAGTGCCGTTTCCCGGGTAATTAAGCGTTGCTTTGTGATTGCGTTTCCGGCAGGCTGACCGGAGGAAAAGAACTTCAGTGTTGCAGCTTGCATAAACACAAAAAAAGGCAATCGTATAATTGCCTTTTTTTGTGAGAAGGGCGGATTATTTTCTCAACCCCAGTTGTTTGATAATGGCACGGTACCTTTCAATGTCTTTTTCTTTCAGGTAATCAAGCAGTTTTCTGCGTTTTCCGACCATTCTAACGAGCGACCGCTGTGTAAAAACATCTTTTTTGTTGCGTTTCAGGTGCTCGGTCAAGTGTTGAATACGGTAGGTAAACAGTGCGATCTGGCCTTCTGCCGATCCGGTATCCTGATCATCCTTACCGTATTTCGCGAAAATTTCTTTCTTCTTTTCTACAGATAAGTACATAGTAAACTTGTTTCTTGAATTTGGGGTGCAAAAATAGGAACATTCTTCGAACTGACCAATATTTTTTTGCTTTTATTTTAAATTGGAGATTTATTACGGTTTATTCCGATAATTTTTTAAAATAATCATACAGGTAAAACTGAGATCGCATGGGTTTTTCACCGGGTGCAGGCAGACGGTATTGATTGATCGGGTCACTATTGATAAGCCGGGCTTTCACGTTGTCGTGAAGCTGGGTTTGTAACATGAACATTATCTCTTTTTGGATCTGCCGGTCGTAAATGGGACAGGCCACTTCAAAACGCCTGTCAAAATTACGGATCATCCAGTCTGCAGACGAAATATAATATAATGGTTTTCCGCCGTTGGCAAAGACCATTATGCGCGAATGTTCCAGAAACTTATCCACGACACCGGTAATTTCAATATTTTCGCTGAAGCCGGGAATCCCCGGGACCAATACACAGATACCACGACAGATAATTTGAATTTTGACACCAGCCCTGGAAGCCTGGCTCAGCTTTAGTACCAGCTTTTTGTCTACCAGGCTGTTCAGTTTGATAACGGCCCAGGCTTCGCCGCCTGCTTTGGCGTTTTTAATTTCAGTGTTCAGCAATTTTATAATGCTTTTGCGCATGTAATAAGGTGACACCAGAAGGTGCTTAAAACGCGGGGGCGTATATGGCGATTCCAGCAGGTGAAAAAGCATGTTTACTTCTTGCGCAATTTCCTGGTTGGAAGTAAAAAGGCCATCATCTGCATATACCTTTGCTGTAGATTCGTTAAAATTGCCCGTACTGATATGGGCGTAATAGATGTTTTTTCCTTCCTCTTTGCGCCTGATCAGCATGAGCTTGGCGTGTACTTTGTAACCAGGCAGGTTTTTTATGATTTTAACGCCTTCTTCTTTCAGCCTGCCGGCCCAATAAATGTTCGCTTTTTCATCAAAACGTGCCTGAATCTCCAGAAAGACCGTAATTTTTTTTCCGTTACGGGCAGCGTTGATAAGGGCATTTATAACATTTGAATTTTGAGCGGCACGGTAAAAAGTCATTTTTATGGCCCTCACTTTCGGATCAATGGATGCTTCGCGCAATAAGTCTATTAAATACTGAAATGACTGGTATGGATAATGCAACATGATGTCCTGTTGCTGTATCAGATTCAAGATGTTGCTGCTTTTTTTCAACAGGGGATGCGGCAGCGATTTCATTTCAGGATAAACCAGGTTTTCATTGCCCAGGTTGGGAAATCCGATAAAATCGCGAAAGTTGTGATAACGGCCTCCTCCACGCAGACTGTCATCTTCCGATATTTTGAGCTTTTTTAAAAGTTTTTTCAATAAAGCAGCCGGAATCTGACTGTCATATACGAATCTTACAGGCAAACCCCGCTTCCTTTGTTCTAAGCTCTCACTCATGAGTTCGTAAAAGCTTTTTGAAAAGTCGTTATCGATATCCAGTTCTGCATCGCGGGTAAATTTGATGGTATAGGCCGTGAAAGTATCATAATCAAAAGGTTTAAATACCTCATCTAACCCGAAACGGATAACATCGTCCAGCATCATGATAAATTTTTTACCCTGTTCATCGGGCAATAACAAAAAACGGGAAAACCGGTGTGTCGGTACCATAATGAGGGCATAATCATCTTCCTGTTTTCCCTTTGAATCGTGAAGTACCACGGCAAGGTAAATGAACTTATCGCGTAAAAAGCCGGGACTTTTGATGTTTTTCAGCATAATGGGAAACAGGTACGGATGCAGGTGTTCTGTGAAAAATTGCCTTACAAACCTTCCCTGTTCCTTGTTGATTTCGGTTTCATCTACAAAATAAATTTGATTTTTCCGGAGTTCATTTTTTATTTGAAAAAAAGTTTTATTGTATTTTTTTTCCTGAAGGGACACCAGTTTCAGTATTTCTTTTAATACATGCCGGGGCGAAAAATCAATGTCGCGGTAACGTGTATTGTACATTTCCATGAGCCGTTTGATGGTGGCAACGCGTACCCTGAAAAACTCGTCACGGTTGTTGGAAAATATCCCAAGAAAGCGAAGACGTTCAATGAGCGGGTTGTTCGTATCCATAGCTTCCTGCAAGACCCGGTCATTAAAATGGAGCCAGGAAATTTCGCGGTTAAGGATCTTTTTCTGTTTTGCCATTGTGCTGATAGGATTAAATATACCACAAAATTAACGGAATTGGCGAATGTATGTAAATATTTGCATGGAAAAACAAATTATCTATCAAACATTGACTACTTCAACATCTTTTTCGTGGATGTAAACTAATTTCTTATTAACGTGGATATATCCCATACGTTTGAAAACAGCTCCATATCCGTTCATTTGTTTTTTGTATTTTTCCTCTGTTTTAGGATTCCTTCCGCCGGTTTTATAATCGAGGATGGTCAGTATGTCTCCGTTCAGGATAACCCTGTCGGGACGTTTAAATGTTTTGCTGTCAGCATCATAGAGTTCTGTTTCAGTTTTAATGAGGATACCTTTGGTATAAAATTTCCCCAACTCAGGATGGGAAAAGACTTTTTGAAGTAGTTTTTTAATGTGATCAAGTTCTTTTTCGTTCAGTAAACCGGCATGGCGAAATGCTTCTGCCTGTCGGTCGGCTTCTTCCGAATACTTGATTTTTGCCAAAATGGCATGCAGCAGTTTGCCGTATATCCTTGGTGAGCTTTGTCCCATGGTTTCCCAGTATATCTCCTCCACCGGGGCCACGGTCATGAAATCGTACCATGGTGTTGTGAAATTATTCGACAATAAAACGGTTTTTTCTATTTTTAACGGCCCGGTTGTTTTTTCAGAAGAAGGAAAGGAGCCCCACTCATAATGCAAAACACCCTCTTTCCAGTTTTGTTTATTTTTCAGATAATTTATCAGGTCCCCGGAAAAATAATCTTTTGTATGGTTCATGGAACTGCCAATGATAAAAAGTGCATCCACCGGACGGGTAAAAGCTACATAAATTTTATTGAGAAAATCCAGTTTGGTTTTTGCATTTTCATGGTCAAAAACAGCTTGTTTGCCCACGGCGGTCAATTGTTTTTCCGAAATATTGAGCAGTACAGGGGAAATGTTTCCCAATTCCGGCAACGGAATCTCCTCCCAGTATTGGCGATGGGTAAGCTTTTTCTTAAATTCGTGCAGGTCGGAGATGACTATTCCGAATTTTAATCCTTTGGCTTTGTGTACAGTCATGATTTGAACGGCATCCAAACCTTCGGGAATAACAATACTTTGCTTGCTTTTTTTTTCTTCCCATAACTCTAAAAAAGCCGGTAATGAGCCGTTATAGGCTTTTTCCTTTTCAAAAATATAATTCAGGAAGAACTGTAAAAATAAATCGGGTTTGTCCGAAAGTGTCAGGTGACGAATGATTTCGGTCGCTATTTCGTACACACTACGGGTACGCAGCAACCCTGCGGGTGGTATGGTGAGGTTAAACAACTTTAATACAAAATCCAAAGGGTCTGTTTTGCCGATGGCTTCGTTGTAAATCTGGTGAAAATTTGCATCTTTATCAAAAACCCGGAGCAGATTGATCAGGAACTCAGCAAAAAAAAGCTGGTTGTCCCTGCTCAAAAGCAGTTTCATATAAGCCACTGTAACCCTGACTTTTGGTGAAGAAGTCAAGAGCAACGATTCAGAAGTAATGACCGGTATGCCATGTTGTAAAAGATAGGTGGCCACGGAAGCTGCCGACTTGTTTTGCAGTGTTAAAATGCAGATATCTTTTTGCGGGTAACCAATATCAGAGAGGGATTTTACGGTTTTTAGAATATGTTCTGTTCTTTTTGTCAGGAAATCGTTACTGTTTTCTGCCGGGATAAAATCAATGGAAACATAACCACCGGGTTTCTTTTTGTCCGGAACCTGTTGTTCGACATCCTGATAAACCTGATCGAATCCTCCTGTGAGACATTTCCCTTCCCATTCGAAAAACTCATTGTTAAAACGGACAATCTGTTCCCGGGAACGATAGTTAATGCTCAGGTTCTTTTGGGCATAGTTCTGTATCAGCAGGTTTTCCCGCTGTTTGTTTTCCGGACTGTCATCCAGCCCGTAGAGATGCGGGAGATGGGTAAATAATTCCACCTCGCCGTGCCGGAACCGGTATATGGCCTGTTTTGCATCCCCCACCAGCATGTTGAAATGACCGTTTGCCAGCGATTCTTCTATCAATGGCAACAGGTTGTTCCATTGCAACACGGAAGTGTCCTGAAATTCGTCTATCAAAAAATAACGGTAGCGTCTTCCGAGGCGCTCGTAAATGAAAGGAACAGGCTGTCCGGCAATTTCATGGTGTATGCGTTTGTTGAACTCTGAAATATGTACTTTTCTGGTCCTCTCGGTGAATGTTTCAAAAAGCAGTCTGATTTCGCCCATGAGCGCCATTTCGTATATGTTCTGGTATACCAGTCGCCGGACAATGTAATGCCGGACCTTTTGGTTAATGTCAGTCAGGTATTTTTTTAACTGTGGTGAAATACTATCAATACGCGATTTGATTTCGTTGTCCTTTGCCCGGGTGTACCATTGATCGTATTCAACGGCTGCAGTAACAGCTTTAAACGGTAAAAGGTCCATCAGCTTTGGCGGCCATTTTTCTATCTTTAACAGATAAGCCCCGAGGCCGCTCCTGCCTCCCTTAAAATCATCCGGGGAAAGTCCCGAATCACGGATCAGCCGAAGGGTTTCCCGGGCCGTTTTCTGTAACTCTGTTTTACCGTCAAAAATAGATTTCCGAAGTTTTTCGATCTTTTCAAGAAATTCAGCAGGGGAGAGGGATGTTATTTTATCACTGTCTCCCACATTTTCTTCCTCAAGTTGTTTTTTGGTAAATTCTGAAAGGTTTTTATCCAGATGATAACTTTTTTCATCTTCTACCTGTGACATAACGAACCGGATCAGGATTTTGGTAAAAGCCTTGTCACGGCCCAGCTTATCGTAGATATCTTCCACGATAAAAGGAACAAGGTCTTCGTTGTCGATGATCACTTCAAAACCCTGGGGGAGTTTCAGGTCGGAAGAAAAAGTGCGTACAATCTGATGTACAAACGAGTCAATGGTGCTGACGGAAAATTCATCATATTGGTGAATAATGAGCGACAGTAATTTTTTGGCATGCCGGATGAACTGGTCTGCCGGCAAGCCGGTTTCCTGCATGATCTCCGAATAAATGCCATGATTTATTTTTTCTGATGAAATTTCTTTGAGGCCGTCCAATATTCTGGATTTCATTTCATTGGCAGCTTTGTTAGTGAAAGTAACAGCCAGGACATGTTTGAAGTTATCAGGATTTTTCAGGGTAAGTTTCAGGTATTCTTTCACCAGGGTCGTTGTTTTTCCTGAGCCGGCAGAGGATTTATATACCACAAAGTTTTTGCTCATTTTTTTGTTTTTTTTGTGGTTTTCGGCGATTTCTTTTTCCTTTTGCCACGTTTCCTAAAAAGATCGGCCAGGCTGTTGAATTCCCTGTTGTATACAATACCGACGCCCTGAGTGTAAGGTGATATCTTGTCGTAATTGCTGTAATAATACCAGGAATTTACATTGGAATGGTTGTAAGCTTTTAGCATCCAGCGGCCATCTTTGGTGAGCTTGTATCGAATGTCTACATCGCCCACCAGGTTGTTGGCCGATTTATTTTGTTTGTCATAGGTCATACCGAAATTTCCATTGATGATCAACCGGTTATCGAACAACTGTGTTGAGAGGGCCACATCAAATTCCTTTTTGGTCAGGGCATCGCCGGGTTTGTAATTGATGCCGATATCAAAATCTTTGCTGATCTTCGACAGCATGCTGCTTAGCTGATTGGATAAAATGGTATAGTACGATGTACTCCAGTTTATGTTGGTGTTGTTGCTAAGGCTAAAAGAACCCAGGACCAAAAGTGAGATCATTTGCTGGTTCATAACTGCCGTGTTGGTGGTGTCGAGTTGGGCATATACCATGCGTTGCATATCGGGGTCCAAATCGGGAAAATGGATCTGAAATTTAATATCCGGATTAAAAAGGTCGTGCGACATAATAACATAACAGTTAACCTGAGTACGGTTTTTATAATTGGCCGTGGAGTCAATAACTATGCCCAGGCTGCTGAGATTTGTTTTGAGCTTATAGAGCCCTTTGATGTTGACGGTAGCCTGATAGGGATTGCCTGACCATGATATCCTTCCCCCTTTGACCAGCTCAAAATGTTTTTTGATTAAATTACCAAGTGAGAAATTAAATTCTCCGTTGTCCACTACATAATCCCCGGTCAGTGAAAGATCGCCTTCCGAATCAACATTCAGGTTTAATAATCCGCTTCCTTCCGACTGTATATTGCCCATGTTTGAGGGCAGGTAAATCTTAACGTCCGCACTGGGCCTTATGTTCATATTCAATGAAACAGCGTAACGGCTTTGTTCTGTTTTCTCCATTTTCAGGACAGTCTCCTTTGGTTTTTTCCGGAGGCTGTCAGCGACAGGCGGCGGTTTAAATATGATGTAATTTTTATCAGCTATTTCCGTAGAATAATCCAGCGGCAAGATAACGGAAGTTCCTTTATCTGTTTTGGCATCAATGTTAAGTTTGATGTCGTTTATCGGACCGGTGATGCTGACTTTGCCCGAAGCAATGGCTGTTCCGTAGTATATGTTGTTCATGTGCCTCGAAGTATTGAAAAACAGAAATTTATTTGTGTTGATCGAGATATCCATCCGCATGTCCCTGAAATAGTGGTGAAGTATTTTTCCCTGAACGACAGCCTGGTTCCCAAGTGTGTCGTACAAAATCATTTTTCCAAAATTAATTTCATTTTTATCGAAATAAATTTTTTGATGGAAATAATACTTTGTATTAAGGTAGTTCACAACAAGACTGGCATTTTTTACATTCACATAACCCTCTATTAACGGGTTTTTGGTGCTGCCTGTCAATGTCATTTTGCCTTGGGCAGTACCTTTCAGCCGTGAAATGTATTCATTGAAAAATGGATTGATGGCTTTTAATTTCAGGTTATTGAAATCCAGTGAAAGGTTGAGGTTGGCTGTATCACGATAAGGATAATAAAAACCTGTAAGATCCATCATTTTTTTCCGCCCGAGCGGTGTTTGTTTTAATATCTGTGCTTTTATGAATGCAGAATAATCGGTATTGTTCCAGGTGCTTAGTATGCGGGCGTTGCCCAGAGAAGTATGATTGAGTGCCAGCTTTTTTATGGTGAGGTCTGCAATGCGTGCATTGCGGTTGTCGACACGGGTAATTTTCACATCCCCGTTCAACGTTCCATCAATGTCAAATCCCATCATGTGCCATAACAAATCAAGGTTGGACAGGTTCCAGTTATGAAAATCGATGCTCAGCGAATCACCGTTCCTTTTGGGAAGATTTCCCTGCAGGGCAAGTTTTGATAAACCACCCCGGATAAATACTTTGTGAAACTGCCATGCCCCCTGGCTATGAATAATTTTATTTTGCGGGTTTATATGCCAGAGCGTATCGT
>JALUYM010000245.1 GCA_027018745.1 Bacteroidales bacterium
TTGTTTCTACAACTTTTCGGGCTGCCTTTGTTATTTTGTGCGGCTAATGGTAAATTCAATGATTTCTTCCAATACCCTGCGGCCTTCGTTGTCAGGAAAGTCATGTAGCAGCTCAATGGCCTTGTTTTTGTATTCCAGCATTTTTTTTCGGGCATATTCCATTCCTCCCGATGACTGGACTTCGCGAATCAGTGCTTCTATTTTTTGGGGTTCTGCCGGTTGTCTTTTAATGGTACGGACAATCCTCCGGCGATTTTTTGTATCACTTTGTTCCAAAAGGTAAATCAATGGCAGTGTGATTTTTTTTTCTTTTATATCGATTCCCGAAGGCTTTCCTGTGACAGAAGTTTTTTTGTAGTCCAGCAGGTCATCCATGATTTGAAAGGCGATTCCGGTCAGTTCCCCCACTTTCCATAGTTTCTCGATGGCCTCCCGGTCGTTAATGGTCGACAGGGCGCCGGTGGCAAAACAGGAGGCCAGTAACGAAGCTGTTTTCTTTTTAATGATTTCAAAATAAACATTTTCGCTGATGTCCAGTTTTCTTGCTTTTTCTATTTGTAAAAGCTCGCCTTCGCTCATATCACGGGTGGCTTTTGACACAAATTCGAGCAAATGCGGATTATGGGTTTCTACGGCCAGAAGCAGGCCTTTAGCCAACAGGTAATCTCCTGCGAGGACCGCGATTTTATTTTTCCAAAGTGCATTAACGGAAAACAGGCCTCTTCTTCTGTTTGAGTCATCTACCACATCGTCGTGTACGAGTGTGGCCGTATGCAATAGTTCTATTAATGTGGCGGCATAGTACGTTTCTTCGCTGATTTCGCCCATCATTCTGGCTGAATAAAGCACGATGATAGGACGGATTTCTTTTCCTTTGGTCTTCATGATATATTTCATGATAATGTCGAGCAAAGGGACTTTGGAACGAATAGTAGACCTGAATACCTTGTGGTATGCTTTAATCTCCGCGGCAATAGGTTTCTTTATGGCATTTAAGTCGCTCATAAGCTTTGAATGCGCAAATTTATGACTTTATTGTTCTCTGCTGGCATCCTGAAAAACTTTCTTTTATTGCACCAATGGGAAGGTTAAAATAAAAGTGGTACCTTTTCCTTTATGGGAAACAAAGCGTATGTCGCCACCGTAGGTTGTGATAAGGTTTTTGACTATTGCCAGGCCTAACCCTGTGCCTTTGGTTTTTGTTGTAAAATAAGGTTGGAACACATGTTTTTCATTCTCATGGCTTATGCCCCTGCCGTTGTCGGTTATTTTTATTTCCACCTTTTCTTCCGACAGGTTCACTTCTGTCTCTATGATTTTTTCTTTTCGGTCTTCCATGGATTGAACCGCATTTTTCAGGAGGTTGTTAAATATCCGCAGCAGGTCCCGGTTCGGCACCCTGACCTCTGCTCTGTCTGTATTTGTCCAGAAACGAATGGTCAATGCGTATGATTTTTTAAACAGCGTTATGGATGATTTCAATGTTTTGATAAGATCTGTTTTCCCTTCCGCTTGTTTTTCAGTTTTTGAGAAATCGGAAAACATGGTGACCACGTCGTTTAATGTTTCTATTTGGTCAATGAGCGATTTGCTTACTATTTCAAATTTCTCGCCGAATGCGGGGTCGTTGGTTTGATAGACTTTTTGCAGGTATTGAACGTTCAGTTTCATGGGGGTAAGCGGATTTCTGATTTCATGTGCTATTTGCCGTGCCATTTCGCGCCACGCTTTGTCTCGTGCCGAATCTTCTAACAACCGGGCGCTTTCTTCCAGTTTAATTACCATTTGGTTGTATGCTTCTACCAGTTTGCCTATTTCATCTTCACGGTTCCATTCTATTTTTTCATTTTGTTTTTCGATACTTACCGCCCCTATTTTTTCCTGTAGTACTTTTAAGGGTTTGGTGAGCAGGCGCGATAAATAAATCATGAGGAGCATCCCCAGTAACCCCGTTATCACAAATAAATTGATCAGGTTGGCCATCATTTGATAGTAAGTCCTTTGCAGTTCCGATTGCCTG
>JALUYM010000246.1 GCA_027018745.1 Bacteroidales bacterium
GGTAGAAATCACCAGCAGCCGTGGTAAAAATAAAAGCAGTGTCTTTGGGGATTTCTTTCAGGTGAACAATTTTCTTTTCTGCGAGTGCTTTTCCAAATTCTCCTTCTTTCAGTTTGACCGAAAAGCGGGTTTTGGCTTTTTCAGAAAGGCCCAGTGATGCATACAGTGTAAATTCTGTCTTTTCTTTGTTCAGCAGATAAACAGCTCCTGTTTGTGAGTGGGTTATTTTTACAAGCTCTTTAATGAGGTTTCTGATGAATTCTTTTAAATTCTCTCTTTTAAAAAGGGTTGTGTTAAAACGGAAAGCTTCCTGTTCCCGCTCAATTTGTGCCTGAATGGTGCCGGCCATATGGTTAAATGCTGCTGAAAGGGCGCCGAGCTCGTTTTCCGATGTATAACGAACCCTCGCTTCGTAGTTGCCTTCCGAGAATTTTTTGGTAGCCAGCGTAAGCTCTTTTATGGGGCGGCGGATATTGCGGTTCAGCAAAAAGTTAATCAGCAAAAGCAGCACAAGAATAATACTCAGAAGAAAAAACAATTGCCTGAGTAACCGGTGTTTCTGGATTTGGGCTTTCCGGTAAAACTGATCAGCCTTTTGACTGGAAAAAAGGCCTATGGCATGGATTCCGTTGAGTATTTGGTTTACCTGTGTTCCAGCAGTTCCATTTAACATGCTTATTTTCAATGCTTCCTTCTTTTTGCCGGAACGTACGAGGTTGACAATATTTTCCATAATAACATCCCAATGATAGAAACCTTTTTCAACTTTTTGAATGTCGGTTGAAGGTCCGAGATATTGGGAGGAAAGAGTATTAAAAAGGCTGTTTGCATTTGCTTTGGTTTCCTGAAGGTTTTGTAAAATATCCTGTCTCACCGCTGGCGAGCTTTCCATTATGTATTTTTTCATGTTTTTGTCCATCTGGATGATGTCAGTTTCCAGACCGTTGAGCACCCGCCTTACTTTGAGGGAATGTTCGAAAAGACTTTGCGTTTGTTGCCACAAAGTATTTGCCTGGTACCATGAAATGCCGCCCATGATGACAACCACAAGGTAAATGGAGATAAAAGTTATGTGTAAATTTGTTGATAATTTTAAATTTTTAAATTTCATTCTTCAAATTTTTACAAATCTCTATGAAACGCCGTTTGGGCGTTTTTTTATTTTTATAAAAAGTTTATCCCCGACATGGGGAGTTAAAACAAACTTATTCTTGGTTTTTCAGTGTTTCTTCTTTTTGAAAAACAGGCGCCGGAGGGCATACCGCGTGTAACTTGTGGCGTTCTATTATCTCTTTTTCTGCATCGCTGGTAATAAGAAGGCCGCCGTTGGCGAGATTATTTTTCATTTTTTTCATTATCTGTTCCCTGGCGCGGGCGTTGTAATATATCAATAGATTACTACAGAAAATCAGGTCGAAAGAGCCAAAAATACTGGCTGGCGGGCTTTTTGTGTGGATATCCAGCAAATCGTAGGTAAAAAACTGTACCAGTTCCCTGATGCGGGGAATCAGTTTGTACCCTTTGTGCTGAGGATAAAAATATTCGTTCAGAAATTTCAGGGGTACTTTTTGCAGTTGGCTTTCCGGATAAAAACCTTCTTTTGCCTTTTCTATTTCGGAATCACAAATATCAGAAGCAAAAATACGAACCGGTATTTTTTGGTGATATGTCAGGTATAAATCATCCAGCAGCATGGCAATGGAATATATTTCCTGTCCTGAAGCTGTGGCTGCAGACCAAATCCTGATCTCTTTTTGTTCTCTTTTTTCCAAATTGGACAAAAGGAAAGGAAAAATCCATTTTTCCAGAAGGGCCATGACCAGCCAATCCCTGAAAAACTCGCTGTATGTAATGTTGAAAGAATCTATTATGGCAGGAACTTCTTCGGGATGATGTTTCAAAAAGGTTTCATATTTCCTGGCATGACGAAATCCGGCTTCATGCATCTTTTTTTTCAGGATACGCGTTAAAAAATCCTTATCATACAAAGACAAGTCTTTTCCTGTTGAATGCCTGACGAAACGGATAATATTGGAAATTGTCTTTTGCATGATGGCGTTGTTCGTGCATTCAAATGGCAGAGCATGTGTTTATTGACACAAAATTACATATAAATTATCACCCGGGTTACCAAACGGGCAAATAATGTTTTAATGTCGGATTGAATTCTGTTTAAAGAGGGATTGGAAAAGGAACGGGGGGATTACTTATTTCAGATATTTTTCCATCAGTTCAAATAAATGTTCCCGGTGAATGGGTTTGGTAATGAATTCGTCGGCCCCGGAGGCACGGGCATTGGCTTTGTCGTAGTCAAAAGCGTAAGCTGTTTCCACAATGACGGGCAAGCCGGGATGGATTTTTTTAATTTCTTTGGTGGCGGTGAGACCGTCTTTCAGGGGCATTTTAATATCCATGAGTACCAGGTCAATATTTTTGTTATCCATGCAATAAGATACGGCTTCAGTACCGTTGCTGACAAATTCCAGGTTGGCATTGGTTGGTTCCAGTACCTTGGAAAAATATTTTATCGACAAGGCATCATCGTCTGTTATCAGAATGGTTTTGTTTGCCCAGTTATAAAGGTTATAGTCCATAAGCACTATTTGCTTTTTGAATTCTTATGACAAAAATACAAAAAAAGAAAAATTTTTCTTTCCATTTTTTATCCTTGTTTTTCAAAGCATGTCTTTTCCGTATTTTTGCAACCAAAACAGAAAACAGTCTTATGAACATAATTATCATTGCCATCACTGTTATCGTTTCCATAATGGCTTTTTATAATTCCGCATTATTTGAAAGGTTGAAATTTAGTCCTTATTCCATAAAAAACAGAAAAGAGAGCTGGCGGTTTGGTTCTTATGCCCTGGTGCATGCCGGCTGGCTGCATTTGTTTATCAATATGTTTGTTCTTTACTCTTTTGGTGACATTGTAGAACGGGCTTTCAGAATGGTGCATGGCCCCAAAGGCCTGTTGTATTATCTGCTTTTTTATATCGGAGGTGTGATATTTTCGGTCCTTTTCGATTTTGGTAAATATAAAAATAATGTTTATTACAGCGCTGTCGGGGCTTCCGGAGCAGTTTCAGCGGTAGTATTTTCCAGTATTCTTATTTTTCCCAGGGGCAGTATTTATCTTTTCCCTATTCCGTTTTCCATTCCTTCGTGGCTGTTCGGTTTGTTATATCTGGCATACATGATTTACATGCAAAAGCATGGCCGTGACAATGTGGGCCACAGTGCACATTTCTGGGGTGCTGTTTTTGGGATGGTTATGACCATTATTCTGATTCCAGGGGTTTTACACAATTTTGTTTTGCAAATGGGGTTTTAGCCTTTCCCGTTTAACCTGTTTTATGGTGGGAAGCTTTTTTAACACCATTTGTTTATTTTTGTAAGATGCAGAAAAAATTTCTGAA
The DNA here is from genome assembly GCA_027018745.1 of Bacteroidales bacterium. Lineage (GTDB taxonomy): Bacteria > Bacteroidota > Bacteroidia > Bacteroidales > F082 > Sulfidibacterium. Next base: position 3,417 of record JALUYM010000246.1, read on the forward strand.
GAACCTGATCTTTTTACTGTTTCTGAATTTGCTGGTAAAGCCCTTTTGGATATTGGGTATTGACCGGCAGGTACAGAATGTGGTTGGAACGCAACAATACGGGCTTTATTTTGCTGTTTTCAACTTTTCCTATCTTTTTTTTATTTTTCTTGATTTGGGCATCACCAATTTCAACAACAGGAACATTGCACGCAACAGCCATCAGCTTAAAGAGCATTTTGGCGGAATGGCAACGATCAAGCTTCTGTTGGGAATATTATACGGCAGCCTCATTTTTGTTGTGGCCTGGCTTATCGGATACCGTGGTTTTCAGCTTTATCTGTTGGCATGGGTTGGGCTGAACCAGTTTTTACTCTCGTTTATTCTGTACCTGCGTTCGAATATTTCCGGATTGCTCATGTTCTCAACCGACAGTGTTATTTCGGTTTTGGACCGTACCCTTATGATAGTTATTGTTGGCATATTATTATGGACGGGTTGGTTGGGTGGCCGTTTTTCTATTGAATGGTTTGTTTATTCGCAAACGGTGGCTTATTTTATTACGGCAGTAATTGCTTTGTTTATTGTTTTGCGTAAATCGGGGAAATTGAGGTTGCGCTGGGATTTTCCATTTTTCAAAATGATACTTCGTCGCAGCATGCCTTTTGCCCTGCTGGTATTGATTATGAGCTTTTATTCGCGCATGGACAGTGTGATGATCGAAAGGATACTGCCCGGTCCGTCGGGCAGTCAGCAGGCCGGTGTGTATGCATTGGGTTACCGGCTGCTGAATGCGGCCCAAAACATGGCATACCTGTTTGCTGTTTTACTTTTGCCCCTGTTCTCGAAGATGCTGAAAGAAAAAAAGCAAATTGACGGACTGGTTCGGTTGTCTTTTTCCCTTATTATGAGCGGGGCATTGATAGCGGCGGTGGCTACCCAGTTCTTTGCCAAAGACATTATGTTGCTCATGTACACTCCCTATGCCCATGAATCAGCTTCGGCATACAGCCTGCGCATACATCAGGCGGCACAAATTTTTAAACTGCTTATGTGGAGTTTTGTGGGGGTTTCTTCCAACTATATTTTCGGTACGCTGCTAACGGCCAACAACAGCCTGAAAACGTTAAACATGATCGCATTGACCGGCTTTCTGGTAAATTTTGCATTGAACTGGCTGCTGATACCGAAGTACCAGGCAGTTGGTTCTGCTGTTGCCACTTTTGCCACACAGTTACTGACAGCTTTGCTGCAAATTGTTTTTGCTTATACTACGTTGCGTTTGAAAATACATCGGGGAATGTGGATACGCCTGTTTTTGTTGTTTGCCGGTGCTTTTTTAATCGCCTTCGCTTTGCAAAAAACAGGAATAGGTTCGTGGTGGGCCAGGCTGGTTTTGTTTGCCGGCTTGGGATTTTTACTTGGTATTATTGTTAAAACTTTGGATATTAGGCAGTTTGTTCGTATTATCATGAGCAAAACAGAGGAAACTGTTTGACATGCCAACAGGTTTGTTTGCCAATATTTGTGTTTTTCTTTTCATTGCCCCGGTATATTTTATATTTTTGATGATTGAGTCCGGGGCAGCATTTATAATTTAAAAACTGCAGAAAAGCCTGATTCCATGGAATATATTTTACCCGGGCAAATGATACATGTCAGGTGTGGAATATTTAATAAGGATTCAAATAAAATATTTCTTAAAAAAGGGAAATTATGGAATATAAATTCGACAGCCGGGAAAGTTGGAAAATTTTGATGAAATGGAAATATCCTCTTTTGATCATTGTTTTGGTAACGGCCGCTCTGGCTGCTTTCTTTTCAGGCCCCCGTTTTATTACACCATTGTTCAAATCGTACGCTGTGGTCTATCCTGATAACATTAAGCCCTATTCCAAAGAAAGTACTACCGAACAAATGATCCAGATATTTCATTCGCAGGATATTGAAGACAGTGTGATCCGGAAATTTGACCTGGGCAGGCATTATGGTATTGATCCGCATTACAAATATTTTCAGACTGAGCTGTTGAGGCGTTACGGAGAAAATGTCAAAATTGGAAAAACAAACTACGAAGCTGTTCGGGTGGAGGTGTTGGATAAAAGTCCGGATACAGCAAAATTGATGGTGGATGCCTTGCTACATTTTTACAACAAAAAGGTACGGCGCATGCAAAAAGAAAAATTCAGGGAGCTGGCCAATGCCTATGCAGGTCAGTTGCACCGGTCTGTGGAGATGATGGATTCCATAAAAAACCGCTTGCGCGTGCTGGGGACCCAAAAGGGGATTTTTGAATATCCTTACGAGTCACAACAGATTATGAAGGCTTATCTGCGCAATGTCCGTGGGGGTGCTGAGGCTGTCAATACCAAAGAGGCCAGGCGCCTGGCAAAGAATATGGAAAAATACGGTGGTGAATTGGTCCAGCTGGTAAAAATGCTTCAGAAAGAGGCCGCTGCTTATGTTAAGGTAAAATTGAGCTATGAAGTTGAATACCGTCATGTTGTTTCCAATGTAACATACATCAACGAAGTTACCCATCCGTTTGTTCCTGATAAAAAAGATTATCCGGTACGTTGGTTGATAGTGTTGATTTCAGAGTTGTCGGTATTAACCCTTTCGCTGATCGTCATCTCGTTTTTGGAGAAGCGGCACAGGATGGAAAACTAATTGATATTATGCGGTTTTCCGATAAAACAAAAGATACCATTCTTTTATTTTTGCTCACGGGATTATTTCTCGGTGTAAGTTTCTATTTTATGCTAAAAAAGGAAACCTTGTGGTTCTTTGTTTTGCCGTTGCTGTTGATCGTATTTTATTATTATATTGTTTCACTCGACAAGGTCCTTCTTTTTATTACTTTTTTTACCCCGTTGGCCATAAATATTCATGATGCCAATATCGGCGCTGCCTTATCTGTTCCCTCCGAACCGTTGATGTTCGGTGTGGTTATTGTTTTTCTCGGAAAACTGATCCTGGAAAGAAATTATGAACGAAAAGTAGCCACCCACCCTTTGTCGTATTTGATTTATTTCAGCCTGCTTTGGATGCTGGTCACTTCGTTTACCAGCCAGTTGCCGGTGGTTTCTTTTAAACATTTGTTGTCACGGATTTGGTTTGTGGTTCCTTTTTATTTTGTGGCGGTTCCCATGTTTCGCAAGAAAAAAAACATACATTGGTTTTTGTGGCTTTATATGATATCCCTCAGCGGGGTGATTGTTTATACTCTCATTCGGCATGCCGCCCATGGGTTTGATGAGGCCTCGGGACATTGGGTTATGTCACCGTTTTACAATGATCATACGGCTTACGGTGCTGCCATTGCCCTGTTCCTGCCGGTGTTGGCCGGCTATCTGGTTTATCCCGGGCTGTCTTTGACGAAAAAGGTCATGGTTTTTCCGTTTTTCGTGTTGTACACTGTTGCGGTTATTCTTTCTTATACCCGCGCAGCCTGGTTAGGCCTGGGAGTAGCTGTAGTGGTCCTTTTGCTGGTTTTGTTGCGTATCCGGTTCCGGTGGGTGCTTTTTTCAGTTGTTGTACTGGCGGGCCTGGGATTTTTATTTTATCAGCCTATTTTGAATAAAATGGAAAAAAATCGACAACATTCTTCGGTAACTATAGAACAGCATGTTCAGTCGATAACGAATATTACTTCGAATGCTTCCAATCTTGAAAGGGTGAACCGCTGGGCTTCGGCACTTCGTATGTTTAAACAACGGCCGTTTTTTGGATGGGGGCCGGGCACTTATCAATTTGTCTATGCGCCTTTTCAACTGGCACGTGAACGGACCGTTATTTCCACAAACCTCGGCGACCGCGGAAATGCCCACAGCGAATACCTGGGGCCGCTTTCGGAAGAAGGAGTGCTTGGGTTGCTGGCGGTGTTGGCTATCTTTGGGTATTCGGTTTACCTCGGACTAAGGCTTTACCATCGGTCAAAGGAAAAAGAGTTACGGTTGATGAGCCTGGTGATAACCCTTGGCTTAATAACATATTATGTACATGGGTTTTTAAATAATTTTCTGAGTACTGATAAACTATCGGTGCCTGTATGGGGATTCATGGCCATTTTGGTGGCGCTTGATGTGTATCATACCCGTGGAAAAGAGGAAATGAATAACTAAAAAAACCGGAACAATATTGCTCCGGTTTTTTTGTTAAGGTTTATCTTGTTTATCCTTTCACCCGTTCAGAATATTCGTGGGTACGGGTATCGACTTTGATTTTATCGCCAATATTGATAAACAGTGGTACTTTTACAATGGCTCCGGTTTCCAGTTTGGCATCCTTAAAAGTATTAGTGGCTGTATTCCCCCTTTCGCCCGGCTCGGTATAAACTACCTCTAAGACCACTGTTGCAGGCATTTCGCAGGCAATAGGAGTTTCTGTTTCGGCATGAAAGGATATGGTAACCATATCACCTTCTTTCAGCAGATCCGGAGCAGAAATGAGGGATTTATCTAAAAAAGTTTGTTCGTAATCTTCAGTATTCATGAAATGATATTGATCACCTTCATGATAGAGATACTGATAATTTCTTTTTTCGATGCGCTGTATGTTGATTTTTACACCGGAAGTAAAGGTATTGGGTAAAACGCGTCCGGTTTTAACATTTTTTAATTTGGTGCGGACAAAAGCCGGTCCTTTACCGGGTTTCACATGCTGAAATTCAACAATTGTCCATAATTCCCCGTTAAATTCGATAACCAAGCCGTTTCTGAAATCTGCTGTTGTTGCCATAATAAATAAAGTGCTAATAATTAAATTTATTCCTTTATCCGTCGATAACCCCGCATAATGCCCCGTTGTGAGTTGCTGATAAAACTCAATATTTCGTCCCTGTCCTTGTTGATGGGCATGTTGGTTTCAATATAGCCGGTTGCCTGGGAAATATTGCGGCCTTTTAGGTAAAGGTTTCTGTATATGTCGTGGATAAAGTTGATTTGTTTATTGGAATAACCGCGACGTCTGAGGCCAATGGAATTAACCCCCACAAAGGAAATGGGGTTTCTGCCTGCTTTGGTAAAAGGGGGTACATCTTTGGTTACCATGCTGCCGCCGCTTACCATGGTATGTTTTCCGATATGTACAAATTGATGAATGGCTGACATGCCGCCAACAATGGCATAATCATCAATTTCTATGTGTCCTGCCAGGTTGCAGGCGTTGGCCAAAATAACATTATTGCCCAGTATGCAATCATGTGCAATGTGAACATATGCCATGAGCAGGCAATTGTTTCCGATAACTGTTTCCCAGTTGGCTTTTGTGCCCCGGTTGATGGTAACAAATTCGCGAATGGTAACATTATTCCCCACTTTTACAAGGGTTTCTTCTCCTGCAAACTTCAGGTCCTGGGGAATAGCGGCGATAACTGCACCTGGAAATATTTTACAATTTCTTCCGATACGGGCCCCTTCCATGATGGTGACGTTGGAACCTATCCAGGAACCCTCACCAATCTCTACATTTTTTTCGATATTTACAAAAGGCTCAATTACAACATTGGGGGCTATCTTAGCCTGGGGATGTACATAAGCTAACGGTTGATTCATTTTTATTTGTTGTTTTTAACAATCTGGGCAACCAAATCGCCTTGCATGACCATTTTGTTGCCTACAAATACTTCTCCGCGCATATCACAGATGCCCCTTTTGATGGGAGCGGCCAGTTCCAGTGAGAAAATTAACGTATCGCCCGGAATAACTTTATTACGGAAACGTACATTATTTATTTTCAGAAAATAGGTAGAATAATTTTCAGGATCGGGAATACTATGCAGTACGAAGATACCCCCGACCTGCGCCATGGCTTCGATTTGAAGAACCCCGGGCATAATGGGTTCGTTTGGAAAATGTCCTGTAAAAAAGGGCTCATTCATGGTGACATTTTTCAACCCGATAATGTGATTGTCAGAAATTTCCAGGATTTTATCTACCAACAAAAACGGTGGACGGTGGGGTAAAGTTTTCTTGATCCGGTGTATGTCGTATACCGGTTCCGCGTATATGTCGAAAGGTGGTTTTTTAATCATTTGTTACAACACTGATTTTTTCTGAAATTAACCGGGCGAATTCGGTATTGGCATGATGACCCGGACGATAAGCTGTTACGTGTCCTTTAATGGGTTTGCCAAGGAGATACAAATCGCCCATCATATCTAATAATTTGTGACGTGCAGGTTCATTGTCAAAATAGAGGGACAAATTATTGAGGATTCCATTGCCATTGACTTTTACTCTTGGTTTTTTGAAAAGGTCGGACAGGTAATCCATTTCTTCCTGTGGCAGTTGGTGGTTGACAAAAACAATAGCATTGTTCAGGTCACCTCCTTTGATCAGGTTGTTTTTTAAAAGAAATTCAAGTTCATGGAGGAAAACAAAAGTGCGGCAGGGTGATATTTTATCTTTGAACTCGGAAATGTCGTCCATAATGGCTGTTTGTTCGCCCAAAACCACAGATTCAAAATCAATGGTCACATTCAGGGAAAAACGTTTGGAGGGCCTGATTTCTATTTTTGTCTTTTTTTCAGGGATCTCAATGCTGATATTTTCGGTGATCTCAATATATTCCCTTTCAGCATTCAATTCTTTGATCCCTGCTTTTTCAATCGCTGCGACGAAAAATTTAGCAGAACCATCTTTGATGGGAATTTCTTCCATGTTAAGTTCTATCAGTGCGTTGTCAATGTTCATTCCCCTAAAAGCTGCCATAACATGCTCTATGGTATGAACTTTGGCGCCATCGGTTCCGATACAGGTTCCCCGGTCTGTACTGATAACGTTTTCTATGATAGCATCAATAACGGGCTGACCCTGCAAGTCAACACGCTTAAATTTTATTCCGTGGTTTGCCGGGGCAGGGCAGAATGTCATTTTTCCCATTTTTCCGGTATGAAGTCCCTGTCCCTCAATGGAAACGGTTGTTTCCAGCGTTGTTTGCCTTTCAGTCATTAAAACTATGTTATATTTTCAATAAATAATTGGGCACAAAAATAAGGTTTTTTTTATTTCACATATGTTTTTCTTTCAAAGAAGCTTTCCCAAAGTGGGCTTATTTGGAAGAAAAGGATCCTTTTTCAATGTTTTTCTTCTAAACGGCGTATGCGTTCTACGATATGATCAAAATTTTTAAAGTGTACATAAGAACGTAAAAAATCAGGTAAATGAAAAGCAGGCGACCCTTCCCAAACACTATCGGGCTTTTTAATGCTTTTTGCAATTCCCGACTGGGCCTGTATTTTCACTCCGTTTGCAATGGTCAGGTGCCCCACAATTCCAACCTGTCCGCCGATCATGCAATTTTTTCCTATTTTGGTGGAACCTGCAATCCCGGTTTGTGCAGCGATTACCGTATTTTCCCCGATTTCAACATTGTGGGCAATCTGAATGAGGTTGTCAAGTTTCACTCCCTTCCGGATGATTGTAGAACCCAGGGTAGCCCTGTCGATGGTTGTATTGGCACCAATTTCTACATTATCTTCAATAATGACATTTCCGATTTGCGGGATTTTTTTGTAATGCCCGTCGCTTTGAGGGGCAAAACCAAATCCATCCTGCCCGATGGCGACGCCGGCATGTAAAGTACATTGGTTGCCGATTATACATTCATCATAAATTTTTACACCATAATAAAGAATGGTGTTGTTGCCTATTTTGCACCGGTCGCCAATACTGGTATTGGCATAAATTTTTGTATTGTTTCCGATGACTGTATTTTCACCAACTACAACAAAATCACCAATGTATACATTTTCTCCCAGCGTGGCCGAGCCGGCGATGGTTGCTTTTTCCGAGATACCTTTTTTATTGTTTTTTGTTTGTTGGTACATTTCCAGTAAAGAAGTAAAAGCCGAATAGGCATCTTTTACCCTGATCAGCGTGGGGACAATCGGCTTTTCCGGTTTGAAGTCCTCGTTTACAATGACAATGTCCGCTTTGGTCGAATAAATATAATGTGTATAAACCGGGTTGGCAAGAAAACTCAGGCTGCCCGGTTTGCCTTCTTCAATTTTTGATAAAGTAGAAACTTCCGCTTTTAAATCTCCTTCTACAACACCATTTAAGGCAGCAGCAATTTGCTCTGCTGTAAATTTCATTTGCAATAATTTTTAGATGGCCAAAATACAAAAAAATCATTATCTGAAAGCGATGTCAGGGCTGTTCGGAAAAAATCGGTGAACCTGCCGGCAGCTGCCGTCTGAAACCTTCTTCCAGTGAAATAAATGTCTCTGTGGCCGTTACCTCCAGAATAGAC
>JALUYM010000247.1 GCA_027018745.1 Bacteroidales bacterium
TTTTGCTTTTCGGCGAAAAGAGGTATCGGCCGGAGCATTGATTACCACCACATCTTTTTTGTCGAAACCCAAAGGCCTGTTTTTCACATAATGTATCTGTGCAGCAATGATAAGGGTGGAAATAATTACACCGATAGCCACAAAATACTGAATTACAACAAGAAATTTGCGCAAACCGGCAGTAGTGAAGGCATGATGTCGATTACTGTGTAAAACGAAGCCTCTGCCCCCCAGCACCTCTACCGGCCGCATGGAAGAAAGGACAAAAGCCGGAAAGCTGCCGCTGAACAAAGCGAGCAGCAACATAAAAACGATGAGCAACACCCCAAAAATGAGACCTGTACCGGAAAAAAGACTGTCTACCAGAGTAATTTTCCTGTTGATTAGACTGTTGAAAGCAGGCATTAACAATTCCACAAAACTCAGTGAAAGAATAAAAGCCGTAAAAGTGATGATCAGCGATTCGCTAACATACTGCAGTACCAACTGTTTCCGGAAAACACCCATGACCTTCCGAACACCAATTTCACGCACTCGTTTCAACGAACGTGCCGTGGCAAAATTGATATAATTGATAGATGCCATCAGCAAAATGAACAGCGCTACTACCACAAAAATATAAAGGTAAGAGATGTTGATGTTGGAATGGCTGTCGTAAAGTAATCCTTGTGAAAAATGAATTTTCTGAATAGGCTGAAAATTCAGGTGCGCATATCCGCTGATTTTGAGCTTTTGCTTCTGAATATAATGTCCAATGGCGGTGTCTGCAAAATAATTGATCCTTTGGGCAAGCTTTTTCTCGTTCACCGAATCGGCCAGTTCCACATATGTGTAACAATTCATCCAAAACCAATTGGTGTACAACTGTTCCTGTTCGTGTTTGTCCAACGAGTTGGTGGAAATAATGGCATCGAATTCAAGGTGCGACGGCCGGTTTGTTTTGTCAAAAACGCCGGTTACAGTATATGTTCGAATGCTTGTTCTCAGCTTTTTTCCGAGTGCCGGTTTGTTACCGAATATTTTCTTTTTCATACTTAAGGAAAGCACCATGCTTCTGGGATGTATCAGGCAACTGTCGGGGTTTCCTTCCGTAAAATGGTAGTTAAATATCTTAAAAACGCGGGCATCGCCAATGGTCAGGTTGGGAATATCATACATTTTTCCCTGGTAATTCACCGACGAAACATCATTTTTATCCGAAGGATCGGTAAAAAACAGGCGGGTTGATTCGATAATCCCCGAAAAATTATCTTTTAGTTTATCGGCCAGAAGATAGGGCGTCAACGCCATTCTTTCGGCTTTTCCGCCGGTGGAATAGGTTTCGTTCACCCGGTAAATATGCTGGTAATTCTTCCAGCTGCGGTCGTAATAAAGTGCATTTTCCACATAAAGATAAATGAACACAAACGCTACAATGCCAATGATCAGGCCTGCCAGGTTCAGCAAGAAATAGTTTTTCTGTCTGACCAAAACACGGAATCCCATACGAAAAAAGCTGCCCCACATAAGTTTAAACCCGGTTTAAATTTTCGTTGATGATCTGGCCGTCGAAAAGGTGCACAATGCGCCGGCTGTAGCTCGCATCGTGGTGGGAATGGGTTACCATCACAATCGTCATTCCTTCCTTATTCAATTCATCAAGGATGTTCATGACCTCTTCGCCATGCATGGAATCGAGGTTGCCCGTAGGTTCATCAGCAAGCAAAAGACGCGGTTTGGTGACAATGGCGCGGGCCACGGCCACCCGTTGCTGCTGGCCTCCCGAAAGCTGAACAGGCAGCAGATCCTTGCGATGCGTGATCTCCAACCGGTCCACAACTTCCCTGACCCGCCTTTTACGCTCTGACTTTTTTATCCCCTGGTAAATCAATGGCAATTCAATGTTTTCCCAGATGCTCAATTCTTCGATCAGGTTAAAATTTTGAAAAACAAAACCGATGTTCTGCTTTCGCAAACGGGTTATCTGTTTTTCGTTCAGTTGGAAAACCTCTTTTCCCATGAACCGGTAA
>JALUYM010000248.1 GCA_027018745.1 Bacteroidales bacterium
GGAAAATATCGGCTCTTTTACCTGGGGCAGTGAAAAAAACAACGATCTCCAAATTATAAAAAAGCAATCAAAAGAAGCCGAAACAACCATCCAGGCCATTTATGACGGAAAGGAAATAACCATACATATCCCTTTTGCCGATATGGCTTCCGTTGAAAACGCTATCCACTGTTGGGCGGCCATGCTCCATTTGGGATATGATAATGAGGTTATTGCCAAACGCATGGCCGCACTTACCCCCATAGCCATGCGTCTCGAACAAAAAGAAGGCGCCAACAATTGTACCATTATCAACGATGCCTACAATTCCGATTTCAATTCCCTGACCATTGCGCTGGATTTTATGAACCTGCAAAACCAACACAAGGAAAAAGTGGTTATCCTGTCGGATATTTTGCAAAGCGGTCGCAATGAGTTGGAACTTTACGGTAGTGTCGCAGAACTGTTAAAACAAAAAGGAATCACAAAAATTATCGGCATTGGAGAAACCATTTCGCGCCATGCCCGGTTGTTTGAAATGGAAAAATCTTTTTTCCCGAATACCCGTGACTTTCTTACCAGATACTCTATGGCTTCATTTCGCAATCAGACAATTTTATTAAAAGGTGCACGGATATTTGAATTTGAACGGATTAACAGGATCTTACAACAAAAAGCGCATGAAACAGTCTTCGAGATTAACCTGAGTGCTATTGTCGATAATCTCAACTTTTTCCGTTCCAGGCTAAGGCCTGAAACAAAGATCATGGTCATGGTAAAGGCTTTCTCTTATGGCAGCGGAAGTTTTGAAATTGCCAACATACTCCAATTCAGCCAGGTAGATTATTTAGCTGTGGCTTACGCCGATGAAGGTGTTGAACTACGCCAGGCAGGTATCCGTGTACCCATCATGGTAATGAATCCCGAAGAGTATGCCCTTGACATGATGATAAAGTACCAGCTTGAACCGGAAATTTTCAGTTTCCGTACCCTGAAAATGCTTGAAAAAGCCATTCGCCGGAATCAATTACCACAAAACAAACCGGTAAAGATTCATCTGAAACTGGAAACAGGCATGCACCGGTTAGGATTTGAAACCGAAGACCTCGATAAACTCATTGGTAGTCTTCAAGCCAATCCATTGATCTATGTACAATCTGTTTTTTCCCATCTTGCCGGCAGCGACAAACCTGCACTGGATGATTTTTCCCGTTCACAAATTGCTCAATTTCAACAAATGGCTTCAAAACTAAAAGAGGCTTTACAACAACCGTTTATGATGCATTTACTTAATTCGGCCGGCATCATCCGTTTTCCGGAAGCTCAGTTTGACATGGTACGACTCGGTATTGGTTTGTATGGACTTTCTTCAGAACCGGAAACAGCACACAAGCTCCGGCATGTTACCAGCCTGCGAACCGAAATTACTGAAATAAAAAACATCAGGGTGGGAGAATCCGTGGGTTACAACCGCAGTTTTATTGCCCCAAAAAATTGCCGGATTGCTACTGTATCAATTGGTTACGCCGATGGCTTATTCCGCCATCTGGGCAATGGCAAATTTGCTTTCTGGGTAAATGGAAAGCGTGCCCCGCTGGTAGGAGATGTCTGCATGGACATGTGCATGATCGATGTTACCAACCTGGAAGCCAAAGAAGGAGATCCCGTTATTGTTTTCAATGCCGATCATCCGGTTACCGAACTCGCTGTTGCAGCCGAAACCATTCCCTATGAAATACTGAGTCGTATATCAAGGCGTGTAAAACGGGTATATTATCACGAATAACCTTTCGGACAGTTTTTTATTGTACACCATGATAACCTTGAACCTCTTTTTTTAATCTTCAGTCCTGTTCCGGGGCTGGGTCAAAGCTTACCCTAAACAAATAAGTTCCATTCATGCAATATTAGTGAAACATAATTGGTTTGTTTATTCACCAATTTTGTATTTTTGTATATAAAATATGTACATAAATTAAATATAAAAACATACAGCTATGTTGGACCTGAAAAATGAATTTATC
>JALUYM010000249.1 GCA_027018745.1 Bacteroidales bacterium
GTGGTTTTTAAGGACATTACCACATTGACATTTACGTCTGAACCGGCTACCGTTACCGAGTCAGTTACTGACACATAACATTGTTTTGAAACAGTGTATGCATATTTTCCATCAGCAATCCCGGTAAAAGTTACATTGCCCGAGGCATCCGTTTTCTGGTTTTTCGAGTTCAGGGTTACCAAGGCATCCGCAACAGCCTGACCGCTGCCATCTTTTACGTTTATTGTTACATTGGATTGACCGAAACCGGTAACAACCAAAGACAACAAAAAAACAAAACCAAGTACAAATCTTTTCATAACATTTTAATTTAGGTTAGCAATAAGTTTTACTTTATTTTTTTTTCTATTTCCTTTAATATTTTTTTGATTTCGGCGTTCTCCTTTTCTTTTTGCCTGATCAGTTTTTCCAACCTTTCCTCATAGTCGGGAGGGTTGTTTAAGGTTTTTCTACCAATTCCTTTTTCCCGCGGTTCCTCTTTTTTTACGCTAAAATGATTTTCTCCTGACATCTTTATCCTTGTATTTCTTTACAAAAAATTGTGATTTTATTGGCGAAAGTACCGGCTGTAAGGGCCCTGGCCAAATAATAACCATATCTAAATTGCTACAAAACGGAAAAAGGGAATTACAAGATTACTACAAAGCCTATTAATATACTGTTGCTCAATGTATTATATAAAATTTCAAGAAGGAGGGTGCCTGTTTGTCCAGGTATGGCAAAAGTTAAAAAGGCTGACTATCTATCTGAATTTATAACCTGGAGAGATAGCTTATCAGGTTTTCGTCCCGGTCGATGCCTAATTTTTTGCGCAACCTGAACCGGGCCATATTGATGCTTTTTACAGACTGGTGGGTAATGGTGGAAATCTCTTTTGTAGACATGTTCAACCGGAGGAACGCACAGATTTTAAGTTCATTGGGGGTCAGGTCGGGGAACTCTTTATTCAGTTTTTTGTAGAATTCGCCGTGCACTTCCTTAAACCGCACTTCAAACTCTTTCCAGATTTTGGTGGTTGAATTTTTGTTTAGTTCGTTGATCAGTTGCTGAATGACTTCCTGATTGCCTTTTTTACTTGTTTTTTGTACTTCCATCAGTTTTTTGGTAATGGAAATGATAAACTCATTTTTTTCGATGAGGTACATCCTGTCGATAATCAGTTCCCGGTTTTTGTATTTCAGGTCGTTTTCAAGCTGTTGCTTCTCCAGCCTCAGGTTTTCTTCTTTTAACAGGGCTTTGGCGCTGATGTTTTTCTGGTTCAGGTAAAGCAGAAAAATAATTATGCCCGTTAAAAATACCGACACAATGATAATGATGTAAACCAGCTCTTTACGCTTTTCTTTCGACCTGAACAGGATTTCTTCTTTTTGTTTTTGGTATAGGAGTTTATTGAATTCATGTTGCATTCTGATCTGGGTAATCCGCTTCAGGTCATATCCATTTTGAAAATCTTCATAATATTTTACAAAAGTTTTATAGTAGGTGTAGGCAGAGTCTATTTCCCCTTGGCTGTCAAAAATTTTGCTAATGACCTTGGCATTTTCGTAAATGCTTTCTTTAAAAGAATTTTCATAAGAAAGGCGAAGCGCCTTTTTGGCAAAGGCCATAGCTTTTCTGTACTCTTTTTTCCGGTAGTACAACCTGGCGGCATTGGTATAAATTTCAACGGTATTGATGTCCGAAGGGCCGCGATAAAATTTGTTTTTGTTCTGCAAAGTAGCCAAAGCCAGGTTCAGGTACTCTTCCGCTTTTTTTATCTTGTTGGTTTTCAGGTAAATTTCCGAGATGGAATTGTAATTCCCTGAAATATTTATCCAATGGTTCTTTTTATAAAAAATTTTATTTGCTTCGAGGTAGCCCTGGACGGCCTCTTCATACCGGTTTGTTTCCGCATTGATTTTTGCTATGTTCGACATGGCCAGCGCTGCATCGTTGTCGAAACCATTTTTCAGGAACAACCGGTAAGCTTTTTCAAAATAATCT
>JALUYM010000250.1 GCA_027018745.1 Bacteroidales bacterium
TTTTGCGTTTCGACCGTACCTTTCGGGCTACCTGAAAAGCGGTTTCAATGATGTTCCTTGTGGTGACAAAAGCCTGGATGCCCGAATGGATAAAGGCCTTGACAATGTTGACCATGTTAAAGGCCTGGTTGACAGCCTGGAATTGTTGCTGGACACTGTTCTCCTGTTTCCGGTGAAGCGATTTCAGGTGATCGAGATATTTTTCGGTCATTTTTTCATCATCGAAGCCAGAACCGCCAATAAACTGTTTTTCCTGTTGACTGGACAGGTTTCTGCCCAGGATTTTTCTGATTTTTGAAAAGATGAGCGGTTCGCGAAACGCATACAAAACCAGGGCAATAAGAAGGTAAAAAGCGGTTACCCACAAAAAGCCCCCCATACGCGTCCCGCCGGTGGAGGCATACCAGTTGACAAAAGCAAAAGAGAGGAACATTAACACAAAGACAAAAACACCGAACAACATGGCCAACAGGAGCAACTGGCCCATCATTTCGGCCGATTTTTTCCGGTAATTAACCTTGTTGTATTCTATTTGAAGGTCGATATACTTTTTCAGTTCATCAATCAGTTCTTTAACGGGTTGTTTAAGGTCCGCATTCATTTTGTCCTTCCCTTTTTTCATGGTCATTCAAAAAGTGAAAACCAATCATATGGCAATTATTACCATATGATTGGCCCGTATTTTTTTAAAAATTTTAGCTTTTGGTGGCTTTTTTCACGTCTTCAATAACACTGGCCCCTGTTTTCTTGACATCTTCCAGCACATCGTTACCGGCTTTTTTGACATCTTGGACCAGTTCGTTACCGGTTTTTTTCACGTCTTCCAGGATTTTATTGACGTTTTCTTTCAGGTCGTCAAACTGGTCCAGTAATTCATCGGATAATTCCCGGGTTTTGTCCGAAACTTTTCTGCGTGTTTCTTCCCCTGCTTCAGGTGCATACAGCAATCCGGCAATGGCACCTATGGCAGCGCCGATAACCATGCCCGAAAAAAATGCAAACCCTGAATGTGAATTGTTGTTGCTCATGGCTCTAAGTTTTTAAGATTAAACAATCAATTTTATTTGTTATAGCTACTTTTCCGGAAAAAGTTACACCGCTACCGGAAAAAAACGTTATTTTATCTTTTTTTAAGAACATTGTCCGGCCGAAAAGACGGCCGGGGG
Organism: Bacteroidales bacterium; assembly: GCA_027018745.1. Taxonomy (GTDB): domain Bacteria; phylum Bacteroidota; class Bacteroidia; order Bacteroidales; family F082; genus Sulfidibacterium. The sequence continues at coordinate 1,167 of JALUYM010000250.1, forward strand.
CTTTTTTTATTGTGTTCAACAGTATTGCAAGAATCATGCCCGCTTCTGTATATCTCCCCGGCTGGTTAACCTGGTTTACAAAACTGTCAAAATGACTGTGAAACAGGGGCCTGATACTGTCCTGCCTGTCACGTCTGCCCTAAGGTTGAAAATCGGCCAAAGAAATTAAACCGAGCATGGTGATGGTTTGAAAAGAAAGTTGCAAATTTGTTCCCCTATGTTGAAAAAAGATGACATAACGCTTCGCGCACCCGAACCGCAGGATGTGGATTTTTTGTTTGGAATGGAGAACGACCCTGCGTTATGGTACGTGTCGCAAACGCTTGTTCCTTATTCGAGGTTCGACCTGGAGCAGTATGTTTTTTCCACCGGAAAACAGGAACCCTTTGCTGCAGGACAGGTGCGTTTTATGATTGAATGGAACCCGAAAACTCCTGTTACCGTGGGCACCATTGACCTTTTTGCGCTGGATGCACCCAACCGCCGGGCAGGGGTGGGTATTGCCCTGCTGGAAAAATACCGGGGACGGTCGCTTGCCGGAAAAGCGTTGGATGTGCTTGTGGATTATGCGTTTAATTTTTTAAATTTGCATCAGCTCTACTGCAACATTGAAAAGGGGAACGAAAAAAGCATGCAGCTCTTTCTCGGCAGGGGTTTTAAAGTGGTGGGAACTAAAAAAGAGTGGAACCTTAAAGGCGGGGAATGGAAAGATGAAATCATGTTGCAGTTGGTTTCGGAAAAATAAGGGAAAAAGGATTATCACATGGCTTATTATCACTCAAAATATGCCCGGAAAAGGCAAAAACGCAGTCCGTT
>JALUYM010000251.1 GCA_027018745.1 Bacteroidales bacterium
TCATCGATGTGGTGGTATCTCGAAACACGCAAATTCGGTTCGGTACCGCATTCGGGTTTTGGTTTGGGGTTTGAACGGCTGATCCTTTTTATGACGGGAATGACCAATATCCGCGATGTAATCCCTTTTCCGAGGACGCCGTTAAATTTGGAGTTTTAAAAAACAATAAAACCTGTTCATTCAAAAGATTTTTTATAATTTTGCTGCTGCATTGCCCGATGGTGTAATTGGCAACACGTCTGACTCTGGATCAGAAAAGTCCAGGTTCGAACCCTGGTCGGGCAACAAAAGCCTCTGCTCTTGCAGGGGCTTTGTTGTAAACAGGGTGAGAAGCCTGTCCCGATGAGGCGGCAGCCGGAATCGGGGCCTGAATTTCCAAAGCATTTTGTCTTCTTAAACCGGACAATTGTTCATAAAAAATGATTACCTTTGTGGTCAAATCAAACAAAGATGTTGTTGTTGACAAACATACGTCCTAAAGCCATCTTTTTGAACATCAAAGAAAGAGATCGATTCTGCTAAGGTTATACCAACTCTCTTATTGTTTTATTTTCCCAATTTTTTCATTAAAAATTTTCATAAAATGAAATTACCTTTTGCAGAATCCTATAAAATAAAAGCCGTAGAACAAATTCACCGCAGTACACGTGAAGAACGTATCCGCTGGATAGAAGAAGCCAAATACAACTTGTTTAACCTGCGCAGCGAACAAGTGTTTATTGATTTGCTTACTGATTCGGGCACCGGGGCCATGAGTGATAAACAATGGGCTGCCTTGATGACCGGAGATGAAAGTTATGCCGGTTCTTCTTCTTATTACAAACTGAAAGATGCCATTGAAGATATTACTGGATTTCCCTATTATTTGCCTACGCATCAAGGCCGGGCAGCAGAGAATGTTTTGTTTTCGGCCATGATCAAGAAAGGGGATGTCGTTCCGGGAAATTCCCATTTCGATACGACCAAAGGACATATTGAATTCAGGGGTGCCCATGCCATCGATTGTACTATTGATGAGGCTTTTCATACTGAATTGGAACATCCTTTTAAAGGAAATGTAGACCTTGACAAACTGGAAACCGTCCTGAAAAAATATCCGAAAGGGCAGATCCCGCTGATTATGGTTACCATTACCTGTAACTCATCGGGAGGACAGCCGGTATCCATTGAAAACATGAGAGCTGTTAAGAAACTGGCCGATCAATATGGTATTCCGGTGTTCTTTGATTCTGCCCGTTTCGCCGAAAATGCCTATTTTATTAAAATGCGCGAACCGGCTTATAAACACAAACCTATCCGTGAGATTGTCCGTGAGATGTTTGCCTGTGCAGACGGCATGACAATGAGTAGTAAAAAAGATGCCATTGTTAACATGGGGGGGTTCATCGGCTTTCGCGATAAAGCGCTGTATGAAAAAGCCTCCACGTTCAACATTATGTTTGAAGGTTTTATCAATTATGGCGGTATGTCGGGGCGTGATATGAATGCCCTGGCCCAGGGACTTTATGAGGGCACCGAATTCGATTATCTCGAAACACGGATAGCACAGGTGGCTTATTTGGGGAAACAGTTGCGTGATTATGGTATCCCCGTTCAATATCCTTTTGGCGGACATGCCATTTTTATTGATGCCAAAAGGTTTCTGCCCGGGCTGCCGAAAGAACAGTTTGTAGCACAGACACTCGGTGTCGAGCTTTTTATTGAAGGCGGTGTGCGGGGAGTGGAAATAGGTACTTTGCTGGCCGACCGTGACCCCGACACCCGTGAAAACCGGTATCCCCAACTGGAACTCCTGCGCCTTGCCATACCGCGCAGGGTTTATACCAACAACCACATGGATTATGTTGCTGCTTCGGTGATCAATGTTTTCGACCGCCGCAACAAAATTACCAAAGGGTTGAAGATTCTGAAAGAAGCTCCCATATTAAGACATTTCACGGTGGAGCTGGCAAGGATATAAAATAATCAATACAATGCAGGTTGAATATCGTTGAGCATGTTCAAATAATTCCTGTAGCGAAAAACGGGGAAGTCCCCCTTTTCGACAGCCTGGCGGACAGCACAACCCGGTTCGTTTACATGCAGGCAATCGGAAAAACGACATTGGCCCATGAGTCTTCTGATTTCCGGAAAACGTTGTCCCAGCTCTGTTTTTTCAAATTCTACCAGTCCGAATTCCTTGATGCCGGGGGTATCAATGATATCGCCGCCAAAATCCAGTGGAAACATTTGGGCAAAAGTAGTCGTATGTTTCCCCTTTTGGTGTACAGATGAAATTTCGCCTTCTTTCAGGTTGAGCAACGGGTCAATTTTATTGATTAATGCTGATTTTCCAACCCCTGAATGTCCGGCAAGTAAACTCACTTTTTCCCGCAGTGTACTTTTAAATGCTTTGAGATGAAAACCGGTTTTGGCCGAAGTGACTAGACACCGGTATCCTGCAGTCGAATAAACTTTAACATATTCGTCAAGCTGTTTTTTATGGATGTTGTTGTACAGGTCAAATTTATTGAAGACCAGTACTGCGGGAATGTGGTAAGCCTCTGCTGTTACCAGAAAACGATCAATAAAACCGGAGGAAGTCCGGGGTTTTGTCAATGAAACGATCAGTACAGCCTGATCGAGGTTGGCAGCAATAATATGGGATGATTTAGAAAGTTTGGTGGCTTTGCGGATAATATAATTCTTCCGTTCGTGGATATGCGTGATCAATCCGGTCTGTTTATCTTCCGGTAACTTAAAATCGACACGGTCGCCCACAGCAATAGGATTGGTCGTGCGAATACCTTTTATTTTGAAGCGGCCTTTGAGTTTACAGGAATAAAGATTTTTACCGGCAGTTCTTATTTCATACCAACTGCCGGTAGAACGAACAACCACGCCGGTTTTTATATCACTCATGAAAAATTGTAATGCTTTTTTACTGCCGAACGGATATCCCAGATACATTCCAGCCCCTTCTCGAAAGTGACAAAATCTCCCGGTTTCAGTGTAAAATTACCGTTTTCTGTTTCTATCACCACATCTCCTTCAAGGATATAACATTGTTCCGTGCTATCATAAGACCAGGAAAAGCGGGATATTTCTTTTTCCCAAACGGGCCATGAACGGATCCCTTTTTGTGCGATTTCATCTTCGGTAAGCTGTTTGATTTTTACTGTTGCCATTTTAAATATTTTTAATGCAGTTAAAAAAACCATTAAATATACAAACAATAACGATTAACTGTATCCATAACGGCTTTTCTATTTTAAAATTGTGAAGAAACAACCCTGTTTAGTGGAACCTTTTGTTTAGCCAGTATGCCGGGTTCTGCAGGTATTTCTCGTGCCACACTTCAAAATGGAGTACTGTTTTCCCCTGCAGGTTGGTATGGATAATCCCCAATGGTTGGTACTGTTTAACCTGCTGGTTATTTTTTACCAATACTTTATCCAGGTCTGAATAGACTGTATAGAAACTTCCATGTTTTAAAATGACAGCCAGGTTAGTACCCGTGATTGTTACAATGTTGACTACCCTTCCGGGAAAAACTGCCCTTGCCACAGAGCCTTTGGCAGTAGCAATGTTAATACCATCATTTTTGATTTGGACATTTTTTAATACCGGATGCCGGTGAATGCCAAATGTAAGGGAAACTACACCTTGTTTGACCGGCCAGGGCAGGCGTCCTTTATCTGCTGCAAAAGAGGAAGAAAGCCGGTTTTCAGAAGCAGATAGTTTATTGGAATAACTTGGTTTGGCCGCTCTTTTGGCTGCCATGGCAATGGCTTTCCTGATCTGGGCCTCCAGTTTACGGGATTCCCGTTGTTTTTGTTTTAACTTTGCCTCCAGGTTTTTTTCCTGTCCTGATAATTTTTGTTTTAACCTGATCTTTTCGTGTTGTTCCAGCTGTAAGCGCGAGAGTTGCGTGGTTTCGTTATCCAACAAGGCTTTTTTTTCTGCTTTGTCCCGGATCAGTATGTTCAGCTTGCCTTTTTTTTGTTTTTCCAAGTGTTGGATCCATCCTGCCTCTTTTCGTATGTAGGCGGAAATTTCGTCGAGATAACGTAGTCGTTGGTAAGCCTGGTTAAAATTTTTGGCTGAAAAAAGAAAAATCAGCCGGTTGTAGCTGTTGTCATTTTTATAAAGATACCAGGCTATCCGCGCATATTCTTTTTTCAGTGTATCCAACCGCCGGTTCAGTTTCATAAGGCTGATTTCGGTCAGGGATATGGTATCGGTTAGATCGGTAATCTCTTTTTTGAGAACAGTAACCAACCGGTGCCTCATGTTAATACGGTTATTAATGAGTTGTAGTTCGTAAACGGTATTTTTTTTGTTTTTGTTAATTTCGGACAGCAGTTTGTTCGTATAAGCAATTTCCTGTTCCAGTTTTTGCCGTTTGGCTTTCAGGCTGCGGGTCTGTGAAAATACGGGAGTAACGCCCAAGAAGAAAAAGACAATGAAGAAAAGAAAAAACTGTTTTACATGAACCATGATGGTAATTGATTAGCGAGAGACAAAGATAAACGCAAAATCCGAATTTTAAAACGGAAATATCCAAAAAGGGAATCTCTTGCAAAAGTCAAATCAGTTTTTTGTATTTACCGGGAATGATAAAAGGAAAACGATGAGGAATATTCACTTCTGTTTTCTTGTAGGAAATATTGATAATGATTTTTTTTCTTGCATTAATAACAATCTGCATTTTCAGGGGGAAGGTCTTGCCATCGATATGCTGGTATTGATCATAATAAATTTGCAGGTTTTTCCCCTGCATGCTGTCCTCGCTCAGGGACAATTCTTTCATATTAAATGAATCAGGGTCAAGCCAGACTTTTTGTGTCAACTGTTGGGCTGCAACCCCCGGTCCTTTGGGTGGAACCTGCATTTTCATGGTAAGTAAATAAGCTTGTCCGTCTATTTTTGCCGAAGAGTCAAGAACAGGATAATGCAGGTTTTCCCCCAAAAGCAAAGCCTGCAGCATGTCAAAATTGATACTGGTATGCATGAGGCTGTCAAGCAAATGATAAGAACCGAGTACATAATTCTTTTTCAAACGGTTTAACAGCTTAACCGAATCGGCAGTCAGCACCACCCGGGCTGCTTCAATACCCATGGCCGGAACGAGGCTCATCCAGATAATACTGTCTTTTTTCATGCGCATTTGAACCCTGAATTGAATAGGTTCTTTTCCTTCTTTTTGATAATTTACACCCAGTTTTGCGTTTAAATAGGAAAAAGAGGGGACACTTTTTACCATGTTTTGATAAAGCTGTTCAAAAGGTAGTATTCTCAGGTTTCGTTTTACCAGGTTTTTGGTCGATCTACAGGCGGGTAAAAACAGCAATCCTGATGCCAATATGCTAATAATGACAAGAACATGATATTTTTTATTCATATAATTTTCCGGTTTTTATTTTTTTCTCCAACAAGGCGGAATGGTCTTTCATTTTTATGGCTTTTTTCCATTCTGTCAAAGCTTCTTTGTGTTTTCCGAGCCGGTACAAAATATCGCCGTAATGTTCTACCACAACGCCGCTGGTGTCTCCTCCGTTGTCCAATGCCTTTTTTTCCCAGTTGAGCGCCTGTTTGTATTTTTTCTGTTTGTAAAGCACCCAGGCGTAAGTATCCAGGTTGTTTTGGTTATAAGGATCCAGGTCAACAGCTTTTTTAGCCATGGCAGCTGCTTTGTTGAGTTCTACCCCATCAAGTGCCAGGTAGTAAGCATAATTATTCAATACAACGGTGTTTTCACTATTCAGGCGCAACACTTGATCGTAAGCTTTATAGGCTTTTTTGTTTTCTTTCAGTTCATGATAAGTATCGCCCAGGGAAGAATAGAAATTTTCCAGCAGTGGATCGTTTCCCGCAGCCAGGTTCTTGCCTTTTTCCAAAAGGGTTTTTGCTTTTTGATAATTTTTTAACTGAAATTCAGCGAGGCCCCCCAGTAAGTAGGGAATAGGTTTTTGTGGAAAATATTTTATGGCAACAGGAGCATCTTTTGACAGGGTTTTGTAATCATTCAGATAGAAATCGCAAAAAAGCAGCTGTTCCCAGAAAGAATAGTTCTTTTTGTTGGTCATCAATACTTTTCTGAAAATGGGCCTGGCTTTTTTATATTTTTTATTGGTATACAACATGGCGGCATAAAACGATTCGGCCAATGTATCTTTTGGATTGGCCAGCTTAATCACATCGGCCAGCTCAAGTGCCTGTGCTTTTTGGTCATTCGTCAATTGTCCCGAATAGTATGTAAGCAACAGGTTGATTTTTGTTTTGGTATCTAAACCGGGGTTGGCAAAACCTTTTTTTAGTTCTTCAAAAGCCTTGGCAGGTTCCCCGTTTCTTTTGTAAAAATCAGCCAGGGAAATATGGACATAAGGGTCTTTCGGGTTAAGCCGGATGATTTGACGGTAGGCCCATTCAGCCGTTTTGGGCATTTTATGGTTTGCAGCAAATTCGGCCAGCATGGCGTAAGCTTTGGTGTTTTCCGGATTTACTTTTACCAGTTTTTCGTATTGCATCAACGCTGAATCCTTCTTATTAAGTCGCAGGTAGAGCCCTGCGATTTGCCGGGCGAGCTGGGGGGTTATCCCCATAAGCATCTCTACTTTGCGATAAGACTGAACGGCATGGGCGTAATCGCCGGTGAAATAGTAAGCAAAAGCCAGTTCGTTTTGGAATTGTAAATTACCCGGCTCTTTCTCACAGAGTTTTTTGTAGGTATTCAGATAGGCTTTATAATTGCCGTTTGCTTTTGAAAGGTTGGCATACAACACCTGATACCATTTGTTGGTACTGTCTTTTTCCACAGCAATTTTTGCCAGTTTAAGTGCTTGTTTTATTTTACCGTATGCGGTCATAAGCTGTGCTTTTTCATAATTGGCAGCAGCATCTTCAGGGTTTATTTTTAAAGCCAGCGACAGAAGGCTGTCAGCCTTTTGCAGCCGTCCTGTTTCTTTGTACATGACTGCACGGGCAAACATATCAGCTTCTTTGTATTGCCTTTTTTCGAGTAACAATTGCTGCTCTCGTCTTTTTTTGCTTTGGTGATGTTTTTTTTGTGCCAAAACGGGTCCTGCACCCATTAAAAATGTCAAAAAGATGAGAAATATTGTTTTTGTTTTCATGGTTCGCCTGTTTTTATTTTCCGCCAGTGTGACCAAATCCGCCTGCTCCCCGTGTCGTTTCAGTGAGTGTCTCCACCTCTTCCCATTGTGCCTGAACATGAGAAGAAATAATCATTTGTGCAATTCGGTCACCATCTGAAATTTCAAAATCTTCTCGGGAAAGATTAATCAGAATTACTCTTATCTCACCGCGGTAGTCGGCATCGATGGTCCCGGGGCTGTTCAATACGGTGACCCCCTTTTTTAGTGCAAGACCGCTTCGCGGACGGATCTGTGCTTCATATCCTACCGGCAATTCTATGTATAATCCCGTGGGGACCAATGCCCTTTCCATGGGAGCCAGGTGCATGGGACTTTCCAGATTAGCCCGCAAATCCATACCTGCCGAAGCCGCTGTTTCATATTTTGGTAAATCGTGTTTCGATTTGTTGACGATATTGATCAGCATCTTTATCTTCTTGTTTTAGATGGGCTCAAAAGTAAAGAAAAAAAATAACCGACAACACACTCTGCTGTTTTGTAAAATGTTAAACAATGTTTAAAAATAAACTTGATGGATTGCCCTGTTTGTGTATCCTGTTTTATCAGGACTTTTTAAATCCAAAACAAATGTTCTTTGAATATTTGTAAATTTGCCGGTTTAAAATCAGGCATCAGGGAAAAAGCAAGACCTTTGCAAAGCCAGGAAGAAAGTGTCATTCTGAGCAACGTTAAGAATCTCAACACAATGAATGCCTGGTGTTTATAGGTTCTTCACTGCGTTCAGAATGACAAAATGAGTAGTTTTGCAAAGGTCTCAAAGCAATAACCCGGTTGCCCCCGCGGCTGTTAATTTAAATGAATAATTAATTTTTCCCTATCGGGGAATGTAGAAAAAGCTTTTATGGCACAACAGGACGATTTATTGAAGAAAATTATTGCCCACGCAAAAGAGTATGGATTTGTTTATCCTTCCAGTGATATTTATGATGGGTTGAGCGCCGTTTACGATTATGGTCCCAACGGAGTAGAATTGAAAAAAAATATCCGCGATTACTGGTGGAAAGCCATGGTTCAAATGCACGAAAACATAGTGGGACTCGATGCCGCTATTTTTATGCATCCTACCGTATGGAAAGCTTCCGGACATGTGGATGCTTTCAGCGATCCGCTCATCGATAACAAAGATTCCAAAAAGCGGTATCGTGCCGACGTGCTGGTGGAAGATTATCTTGCCAAAATAGAGGCTAAGATAAACAAGGAGACAGCCAAAGCTGCCAAGCGGTTTGGCGACAGTTTTGATAAAAAGCAGTTCATGGAGACCAATCCCCGTGTGTTGGCCCATTTGAAAAAAATAAAAGAAATTAAAGACAGGCTTTATCCTGCCATGGAGCGATCAGACATGGCTGCTATCAAGCAACTGATTGAAGAATTGGCAATTGCCGATCCTGTTTCCGGTTCTAAAAACTGGACAGAGGTGCGACAGTTTAATCTGATGTTTTCCACACAGGTGGGGTCTACTACGGATGGGGCATCCGAGATTTTCCTGCGTCCCGAAACTGCCCAGGGTATTTTTGTGAATTTCCTGAATGTGCAGAAAACATCCCGTATGAAAATACCCTTTGGTATTGCCCAAACCGGAAAGGCATTCAGGAACGAGATTGTGGCCCGGCAGTTTATTTTTCGCATGCGCGAATTTGAACAAATGGAAATGCAGTTCTTTGTCCGTCCCGGCACGGAAATGGACTGGTATAAATTCTGGAAGGCAGAGCGTATGAAATGGCATGTTTCTACCGGTATTCCGGCAGAAAAGTTTCGGTTTCACGACCATGATAAGCTTGCCCACTATGCCAATGCCGCTGCTGATATTGAATTTGAATTTCCTATGGGGTTCAAAGAGCTGGAAGGTATTCATTCACGCACCGACTTCGACCTGAGCGCCCACGAGAAATATTCAGGCAGAAAACTGCGCTATTTTGATGCAGAAATGAATGAAAGTTATGTGCCTTATGTTGTGGAAACATCCATTGGTCTTGACCGGATGTTCCTGGCATTGCTGAGTCATGCTTACACCGAAGAAACGTTGGAAGGAGGAGCGCAGCGTATAGTAATGAAACTGCCCCCTTTCCTTGCTCCGTATAAGGTTGCTGTTTTTCCGCTGGTAAAAAAAGATGGACTTCCGGAGAAAGCCCGGGAGATCATGGACCGGCTTAAATACGATTTTATGTGCTTCTATGAAGAGAAAGATACCATTGGGAAACGTTACCGTCGCCATGATGCCATTGGAACTCCTTATTGTATAACGGTAGACCATCAAACCCTGGAAGACAATACCGTTACACTGCGCGAACGCGACAGCATGAAACAGGAGAGGATCGCTATTGATAAAATCGGAGGAATTGTGGCCCAAAGCCTGACATTAAAATCTCAGGGTTTATAACCTGATTTAATCAATAATGTCTGAGCATTTTTCATTTTAAACAGCTGATTCAACGTGGTTTTGGGGTATTTATGCATGTATTTTAATACCATTTGCCAACCAAACCATCTGGCCAGTGCGGGAGGTGAAGCATGTGAAAATCCGTCACTGAAAGGACCCGGCTGTGTCATTTTTATCAAAAGCATATAATCGGTAGAATACAAGAACCGGTTATTTACCAAAACGGCCCATACTGCTTTTTTGTTTTTTTTAATCCACTGTAACTGTTTTCCTGTGTAACAAATTTTTAGCGTATCGGGCGTATTTGGCAACATGGCATCCAGAAAATAAAGCTCTTTTCCGGCTTCCATCATATTGTCGAGCAAAGTTTTCGGCTGAAAAGGCTGCCGGAAATCCTGTTGATATAGTACCCTCATTACATCGGTAACGATGTTTTTCCTTGTCATGCACCGGCGGTGATATAACGGAATGTTCAGGTCAGAATACAGCTGAAAATTTTTACCAAGATAGTCGTCCAGAGCAATAACAACCGTATTCCCCTGTTTCATAACTGGTTGTTGGTAATATAAGTTGGAAATGTAGGTGTAAACTTTCGGCAAATGATAAGTTGGAAAATAATATTTTATATGGGCAAAAGCTTCTTTGAGTTGCTGTTGTTCAAAGTTGAGACGGGGAAAAGCTTTCATGGTTTTGTGATACACATATCTTATTTGTGTATCAGTTACATACCGGTACAGCTTATTTATGTTGGCTGTGTCGTTGAGATTGGCGTTCAGAAAAGGAAGAAACTGCGGTTTTATTTTTTGTAAGCCTGTCTTGAAATTTTTCAGATCGATACTGAAAAGGGCTTTTCCGTAACGATGGATTTTTACCTGTACTTTGGGAAGTTCGTTTTGGGGTATTTCCGGGACATTTCTACTGTAATGGTGGCACGACAAAAGTGTTGCCGAAAGAAGAACCAAAAGAAAAACAAAGAAAAGAATTTGTTTTTTCATAACCACGACAAATCTTTCATTTTTAAAAGGGGCACAAAAAAATGCCGGTACAAAAATACCGACATTTTCTTTGTGTTGTTTGGTGACAATTATAAAATTTTCCAGCCCAGGGTTACTTCAAAAACATTTGAAGCTCCGGAAACCGAATGGGTTGCCTCGTTATATTTTACACTGCCATTAAACAGATCGTTGATACCGCCATAATACTTCACATCAAGGGCAAACATCAGCACATCAATACCGAGACCCGCCTGATATTGCCACTGAATATTGTTGAAATCGTCGGGCACCAGGTAATCTTTCGCTGCCCCGTTTGTGGTTGTAATGGTTTTATTGACAATAAAATTAGCCGTGGCACCGCCAAAAATCCTTAATTTAATTACTTTAAGGTTGATAAATTGCCATCCAAGGCTTAATGGTACTTGTATCGATTTAAGGTTAACATTTTGTTCGACGACGGAGGTATTGCCTAGGGATGGGAATTTGAAAACACTGCCCTGGGTCATATAATTTACCTCAGGCTGTATGTATACTTTTTTCCCAATGCGCATGAATACGCCAATCAGCATATTGTTTTTCAGTCCGTTTGTGATATCTGTTCCTTTATAGGAAAGTTTTGAGGCAGTATAACCTATTTGGGGCCCAATGTGGAATTGTCCATACATGACCCCGCTTATAAGAAAAGCTACCAGTAGTAAACTAATTTTTTTCATAATTTAAAGATTTTAAGTGAAAATAATTGCTTTGTTTGCTCGTCAAAAATACAAAAAATTTTTATTCCCCAATTTTATTTATCTTAAAGGAAAAAACAGATAGTAGGATCGTTCTTGTTTTTATGATAGCAAAGGCAG
>JALUYM010000252.1 GCA_027018745.1 Bacteroidales bacterium
CCGGGCGGCCCATAATGTTCCTAAAGGAATCGTTCAGGCGGGCGAAAGTGAAAACAGCGATTTGATCATCATGGGATTCCCCCGCCGTAAAACACCCGGAAAGCCCAGTATTTTAAGCCAGGTGATGAGAATGTCAGTGACTGATATGGTTATCATGAATTTAAAGACATCTGCCGATAAATTTAATCCACAAAAAATCGCCTTGTATGCTAAAAATGCCGTTGACCTGAATTTGATGCTGAACTGTGCCACGGCCATTGCTGAGTTTCGCGGGGCACGAATTGTTGTGCTGAAATTTTTGCCTGTTAAATATACGCAGCGGCAAAAACAAAGGGCCGATAAATTAATGATCCAGGTGATTGAAAACTTCCATTCCAATGTGTTGTATGATATATTGCTGATCCAGACTGACCATCCCAAAGAAGAGTTGTTAAAATATTCTACTCGTGTTGATCTGTTGATTATCAGTGCTGAAAGGGGAAGAACGACTCCAAAATCTATCGAGGAGAGTGATTCTTTCCGAATTTCGGAACAGGCATCCTGTTCGGTCCTCATGGTAAAAAGTGTCAGTAAACTGAAAAAGCTGACAGCCAAGATTTGATGTTTTTATCCGCTTTGTGAGCGTACCATATCGGCTGCTGCTTTTACCCAAGCTTCGTTGTCGTTCAGGCTTTTGACCAAAACCAGTTTTTCTCCTCCGTTTTTCCTGAACAATTTACTGTTTTCTATTTCTATTTCTACCAATGATTCCAGGCAGTCGGCTACAAATGAAGGGACAACAACAAGAATTTTCTTATTGCCTTTTAGGGCCAGTTCCCTGATGCGTTCGTCGGTAAAGGGGCTGAGCCAGTTTTTGGAAAAACGTGACTGGAAAGCAACGGAATAATTTTGACTGTCCAGGCCAAGCTTTTTGGCAAGCAGGCGTGTGGTTTCGTAACAGGTGGCTTTGTAACAAAATTTTCCGTGAGGCGGCATTTGTTTCTCACAAGAACACCTGTCAAATGGAATGTCGGGATGTATTTTTTTTACCTGTCGCAACGGAAGCCCGTGATAAGAGAAAATAATGTGATCAAAATCTGACGGGTGGCAGGCAGAGATGTTTTGGGCGAAAGTGTCCAGAAATCCCGGATGGTAATAGAATTGAGGGACAAAGTGCAAAGCCGGAATAACCTGCCAGCGTTTTACTTCGGCCATGACAAAATCCAGTATGGTTCCCGAAGTAGAGGAAGCATATTGCGGAAATAACGGGAAAACAATGATCTCGTCATATCGTTCCTTTTTGATCTCTTTCAATGCTCCTTTCAGGGAGGGGTTGCCATATCGCATGGCCGGATATACATGATAGACAGGGCCAAGTTCATTCTGCAACCTGTTCGCAAATTTTTTCATATTCAGCAACATGGGAGACCCTTCCGGAGTCCATAGCCGATGGTAAAGCCGTGTGCTTTTGGGCGCACGAAACGGTACTATGATGAGGTTTACCAATATCTTTCTGAAAAGCCACGGGATATCCATGATGCGTTTGTCATTTAAAAAATGTAACAAAAACCGGCGTACCGAGGGAATATCATCTTTGTCGGGGGTCCCTACATTGACTACTAAAACGGCTTTTTCCTTTTCACGCATGAAAGATGGATTGGTTAGAATCTTTTTGTTTAAAAAAACAAATGTACACGAATTTTTTCATCAAAACTTCGATGTGCTTTATAAGCGCCAGGGCGAAGGCCTGACAGATGAATTTATTCTGGCCTTATGAGGTTATTGACAAGCGTTTCCATAACATTGGCGGCTTTGCCTTGCAGAAAAACATCAGTGATTTGATGCGTAAATTGGGATGGCTGGGTGTTTACCTCAATGATTTTGGCACCGTTTTCTTTGGCAAGAAAAGGGATTTGGCTGGCCGGCATGATCTCACCGGTGGTGCCAATGACGAGAAAAACATCAGCATTTCGGGCCGCTTCCAGGGACTTTTGGTATGCCACAGCAGGGATGCCCTCGCCGAAAAAGATAAAATCAGGTTTTATCAATCCTCCACATTGATCACATAGAACGGGAAGCGCTTTCAAAGAAATAGCCCGGATGTCAAAATGTTTTCCGCACCGGGTGCAAACCAAACTGTGTGAATTGCCGTGAAATTCATAAACCTCGTGGCTGCCTGCTTCCTGATGGAGGTTGTCTATGTTTTGTGTAATGATGTTTGTCAGTTTTCCTTTTTCTTCGAGTCGAGCCAGGGCAAAATGAGCGACATTGGGTTTTGCCTTACCAAAGAAGTCATAAAATATCTCTTTGATAACAGCCCAGGATTCTTCAGGATGCTGATGAAAGTAATTGATATCCAACACTGTGGGATCATAACGGCTCCACAGTCCTTCCGGACCGCGAAAAGGGGGAATACCACTTTCGACCGAAATGCCTGCACCGGTAAAAGCAGTGGTATATTTGGATTTTTCCAAAAGTTTTGTTGCTTTTTGCAAAGCTTCTTGGTCCATGGATTCAGTACGGGATTTTATTTTCTGTTTTTATCCACTCATCAAAAACTTTTACAGCACTTTCCCGCATCATTTGTACGGAAAGTATGGAACGTTCCTCTTTGGGCAGGGAAAATTCTTTGTAAATAAACGAATCGTCAAAATCTGCTTTGGCTGCATCATCTTTGGTGGCGGCGTAATACAGTTTGTCGAAACGTGCCCAATATATGGCGCCGAGGCACATGGGACAGGGTTCACAACTTGAGTAGATTTCACAACCGCTCAAATCGAACGTACCAAGATTCTTGGCAGCATTACGGATGGCAACGATTTCAGCATGGGCTGTGGGATCGTTTTCTACAGTAACTTTGTTGCTGCCAATCCCTACGATTTTCCCATCTTTTACTACAACGGCACCAAAAGGTCCCCCTTGCAAATTTTTTACATTCTCTTCCGCCAGGGAAATGGCTTTGGCCATAAAAGCCTTTTTATCTTCTTTTTCCATTAGGTTCGTTCTTTTAACTGATTTTTTTCAAATATAGAAATTTATTTAATATCCAAAAAAGGAATCAAAAGTAGAAAAATACCGGAAACGGACTCTCCAAAGAATAAAATCCTAATTTTGCCAAAACATTTTCAAAAATGAAATTTATGAAGTCTGCATTTTTGTCGGTAATTTTTTTGTTTCTGAGTGTCACTGCTTTTTCCCAAACCAGGGGCGACCGTGGCTATCGTGTGAAAGTGGGGGATATGGTACCAAATATTACCCTGCATTTAATTAATGGAAAAACAATGAAACTGAAACAACTGCGTGGAAAAGTGGTTGTGTTGCAATTCACGGCAAGTTGGTGCCCGGTGTGCCGCAGGGAAATGCCACATTTGGAAAGTGAAATCTGGCAACACTTTAAAAATAAAAAATTTATGCTTATCGGTGTAGATTACAATGAACCGTTGGCCAAAGTGAAAGCATTCAAAAAAGAAATGAAAGTGACTTACCCGTTTGCCTTGGATCCGGGAGGAAAGATATTTCACCATTTTGCTTACAAAGGTGCCGGTGTAACCCGAAATGTGGTTATTAATCCGAAAGGAAAAATCGTTTTTCTCACAAGGTTATATAATGTGAAAGAATTTGAAGCAATGAAAGCAAAGATTGCTTCAATGCTTTCAGGAAAATAAAGAATTTTTTTGATAAAATACCGATAATCAATTTTTTACTTTTTATTTCCCGGGCTGCCCCTGTTTCTGTATTTTCTTTTTAACGGCTCTAAATTATTTTCCCAGGCAGTAAATAGGTAAAATTTTGTTTTTTTAGTTTACATTTGCGACTAATTTTTTGCAATAGCGAGAAAAAATAATATTATGGGAATTAAATTTCGGCTTACTGTCATGAACTTCCTGCAGTTTTTTGTTTGGGGGGCATGGCTGCTTTCATTTGGAAAATATCTTGGGGCAACCCTTCATTTTAGCGGTGAACAAATTGGCGCTATTTTTATGACAATGGGTATTGCTTCGCTGTTTATGCCCGGATTACTGGGTATAGTGGCCGACCGTTGGATCAGTCCCAATAAATTATATGCTTTGGTTCATTTTTTGGGGGCATTTTTGTTGTATTGGGCAGCAAAACAAACGGGTTTCGACGCATTGTATTGGATTATGCTGCTTTATCTGATGCTTTATATGCCCACTATTGCTTTGGATAATACGGTGTCGTACTGCATCTTGGAAAAAAGGGGCTTTGATATCGTGAAGGATTTCCCGCCTATCCGGGTGTGGGGAACGGTAGGTTTTATTATAGCAGTATGGCTTATCGATTTGCTTGGCTGGGGATTGAGTAACATGCAATTGTATTTTTCTGCTGTATTTTCAATGGTGTTGGGGTTATATTCGCTGACACTTCCCGGTTGTCCTATCGAAAAAGCCAAAGCCAAAAAAACACTGGTGCAGGCATTGGGTCTGGATGCATTTGTGTTGTTCAAGAATAAAAAAATGGCTGTTTTCTTCATCTTTTCCATGCTGCTTGGTGCTTCCCTGCAGATTACCAATATGTGGGGAGAGGCTTTCCTGCACGATTTCGGAAGAATTGCCATTTACAAAGCTACTTTTGCTGTAAGGAACAACGGAATCCTGATGTCTGTTTCTCAAATGTCAGAGACTTTGTTTATCCTCACCATTCCTTTTTTCCTGAAGCGGTTTGGCATTAAAAAAGTAATGCTTATGAGTATGTTTGCCTGGGTATTCCGGTTTGGTCTTTTCGGGATAGGCAATCCTGTCGGAATAGGCCTTGTTTTTCTTCTTTTGTCCATGATTATTTATGGTATGGCTTTTGACTTTTTCAATATTTCAGGATCTCTGTTTGTAGAAGCGGAAGCCGAACCGAAAATCAGGGCCAGTGCACAGGGACTGTTTATGATTATGACCAACGGACTTGGTGCCATGATGGGTGCTTATGGTAGTGGTGTCATTGTCGAAGCATATAAGACCGGCAACACACACGACTGGCAATCCATCTGGTTTATTTTTGCTGCTTATGCCCTGGTAGTAGGGGTAACTTTCATGTTTTTATTTAAATACAAACATAATCCCGAATCTTTGAAAGTGGTCCGGCATTAGTGTCTGTAACCTTTGAAATGATTATCTCCTGGTCGATTGGTTTTTATTTTCTTTCGTATATCTCAAAAGAATAGCTGAAATCGTTTTGTGGGTCATTGTCAATCAGTTGACTATCCGTTAATTGCCATTCGTCCGGAGAGATTTCCGGGAAAAAGGTATCGGCATCGAAAACTTTGTGTACCCGGGTAATATAAAGCTTTTGGGCATAGGGCATAAACTGTCGGTAGATGGAACCGCCACCGATAATAAAGTTTTCTTTTTCAGAATCCATTTTTTCAATGGCTTCTTCAATAGAATAGGCCATGAGGCAATCATCAATCTGCTCGCCCGGCACATCGGTAATAACCATGTTTATTCGGTGGGGTAATGGCCTGCTAGGCAATGAGAAGTAAGTATTTTTGCCCATAACCACGTAATGGCCTTTGGTCAGGCGTTTAAACCGTTTCAGGTCTTCTGAAATATGCCAGAGCAGGTCGTTGTTTTTGCCAATGGCATAATTTTCGGCGATAGCTACAAATATGGATATTTTTTTGTTGGTCATGATTTGTATGTTTTTCATCTGGTTTTAAACCGAAATTTCCCCTTTAATGTGTGGGTGCGGGTTGTAATTTTTCAGGGAAAAATCTTCGTAATGAAAACCGAAGATATCTTTTACATCCGGGTTGATCACCATGGTTGGTAAAGGCCGCGGCTCGCGCGTAAGTTGTAATGCCACCTGTTCCAGATGGTTCAGGTAAATATGTGCATCGCCGAGGGTATGGACAAATTCACCGGGTTGCAGGCCGCTTACCTGGGCCATCATCATGTTCAGCAAGGCATACGAAGCAATGTTAAAAGGCACACCGAGGAAAATATCAGCGCTGCGTTGGTACAACTGGCATGAAAGCCGGCCGTTGGCCACGTAAAACTGAAACCAGGCATGGCAGGGGGGTAGGGCTGCTTTTCCGGCGGCCACGTTTTCGCTGAACGATTTCCCTGTTTCGGGCAGCACCGAAGGATTCCAGGCCGCTACAATGATCCTGCGGCTGTCGGGGTTGTTTTTTATCTGGTTGATGGCATTTTTTATCTGGTCGATACCATCGTTGTTCCAGTTGCGCCACTGGGCACCGTATATCGGCCCGAGGTCGCCGTTTTCGTCAGCCCATGCGTTCCATATCTTTACACCGTGCTCCTGAAGGAATTTTACGTTGGTATCGCCTTTCAGGAACCATAACAGCTCGTAAATAATCGATTTTAAATGAAGTTTTTTGGTAGTCAGAAGTGGAAATCCTTCATTCAGGTCAAACCGCATCTGGTAGCCAAATACGCTTTTGGTGCCCGTACCGGTACGGTCGCTTTTTTCTGTGCCATTTTTTACCACATGTTTTAGTAAATCAAGGTATTGTTTCATAGGACATTATAGTATTTGTGATTTGCCATTTGCCACTTCTGATTTATGATGGTTGTGGGTTACTTTTTGTAACAGGAAAAAGGGTTAAAGCCGTTCTTTTCGCCTTTTTATCTCATCGCGAATGCGGGAAGCTTCTTCGTAATTTTCCTCTTCAATGGCTTTTTGAAGCATTTCTTCCAGCTCGTCCAATAGAAAGTCTTCATAGCCATAGCTGTGGGCTGCACCCGTTTCCTCTGCCGGTTGATCGGCTGTTTCTTCTTCTCCGGGTTCCGATTCCGATTCTTCTATTACGATGCCGGCTTCATCAATAATGTCTGCATTGGCATAAATGGGGCAGCCAAAACGAAGTGCCAGAGCAACGGCATCGGACGTCCGGCTGTCAATTTCTTTAATTTCCCCCTCTCTTTCGCACACCAGTTTTGAGTAAAAGATTCCTTCTTCAAATTTATTAATGACTACTTCTTTCAGGTTGATATCGAAGCTGTCGGCAAAGTTTTTAAACAAATCATGTGTCAGCGGGCGTTGTGGTTTCATCTTCTCCAAAAATATGGCAATTGCCTGTGCTTCAAACCCACCAATGATAATAGGAAGTCTTTTTTCTTCTCCCAATACACCAAGAAACAGGGCGTAAGCTCCACTTTGTGATTGGCTGTAAGACATCCCCGCCACAAACATCTCAACTTTTTTCATGCTTTCTTCTGTTCTTTTTCGAGCTAATAAAATTATATATAAATCGCTTACCTTACGACTTAAATTACGAATTTTCCCCCTCTTTTATTAACATTTTCCTAAATTGTTATTTATAAACAAACTAAATTCCAGTATAAACTATTAAAAATCAAATTGAAAGTAGTTTATGTAAGTTTTTAGTACAAAAAATATTATTAACAATTGACAATTTAGCCGTATCCATTAGAGTGAATTTCTATATTTGTACTCTTGTTATGCAAACGTTTTAAATCAGTCGTCTCAATCAAATTAATGAAGTATGAAAAAAATTCTAGCATTCCTTGTCGTATTTAGCATTCCGGCATTTACGATGGCCAGTGAAGCGGATTTGGTAATCCCCAATGGCATGAAAAATGAAACCATTCTTTATTGGACTTTTCTGGTAACTATTGCCGGGTTCCTGTTTGGTTTATACCAATACAAAAGGGTAAAAAAAATCGGGGCACACCGTTCAATGCTTGATGTGGCTAATGTTATTTATCAGACCAGTAAGACATACCTTATTCAGCAGGGTAAATTTCTTGCCATTCTTTTTGCCATTGTCGGTGTTATCGTTGCCTTCTATTTTGGTTTCCTTTCGGGTGGACATTTCGGAGTCGGAGGCGTGTTGATGATTTTAGGCTGGACCATTTTGGGAATTTTGGGTTCGTACAGCGTGGCCTGGTTTGGTATCAGAATGAACACACTGGCCAACGCAAGGATGGCTTTTGCTTCCCTTGAAAGAAAACCGCTCAAATTACACCAGATACCCTTAAAGGCCGGAATGAGTATCGGCGTGATGCTGGTATCCCTGGAGCTTACCATGATGACCATTATCCTGGTTTTTGTCCCGGGCCAATATGCCGGCGCCAGTTTTATCGGCTTTGCCATTGGTGAATCGTTGGGTGCTTCGGCACTGCGGATTGCCGGTGGTATTTTTACGAAAATTGCCGATGTGGGTTCCGACCTTATGAAAGTGATTTTTAAAATCGGAGAAGACGACCCGCGAAACCCCGGTACCATTGCCGACTGTGTAGGCGATAATGCAGGTGACAGCGTTGGCCCCACTGCCGATGGTTTCGAAACGTACGGTGTTACCGGTGTTGCTTTGATCACCTTTATCGTTTTGGCCATTACCAAATTTACAGCTCCGGGCCATTATATTGATTATCAGAAAGACCTGCTTGTCTGGGTGTTTGTTATCCGCGTGATGATGATCCTTACTTCTATTGTGGGATATTGGATAAATAACGCTTTTACGCATGCTAAATACCGTAAAGCCGATGATATTGATTTTGAAGCACCACTGACTTCCCTCGTTTGGATTACTTCCATACTTTCCATTGTCTTTACTTTTGTTGTCAGTTATTTTACACTCAACAGAATACCGCATGGAATGTGGATTATTTTGTCCGTTATTATGAGTGCCGGAACTTTAGGTGCCGCCCTTATCCCGGAATTTACCAAGATATTTACCAGCCCAAAATCAGGCCATGTGAAAGAAGTTGTTGAAGCTTCAAGACAGGGAGGGGCCTCATTAAACATTCTTTCGGGTTTGGTTTCCGGTAACTTTTCAGCGTTCTGGCAGGGCATGGTTTTCCTGTTGCTGATGTTTATCGGCTATTATGCCAGTACTTTTGGCCTCGGCGATATCATGATCTATCCTTCCATTTTTGCTTTCGGACTGGTAGCCTTCGGTTTCCTCGGCATGGGGCCCGTTACTATTGCTGTTGACAGCTATGGTCCTGTTACCGACAATGCGCAGTCGATTTATGAATTGTCACTGATCGAAGAAAACAAAGAGGAAGTAACCCCGGAAATAGAAAAAGAGTTTGGTTTTAAACCTGATTTTGAAAAAGCCAAATATTATCTTGAAGCCAATGATGGTGCAGGAAATACATTTAAAGCTACGGCAAAACCGGTATTGATAGGTACGGCAGTGGTCGGTGCTACCACGCTGATTTTTTCATTAATCCTGGTTATTCAGAAAGAACTGGGGGTAAATCCCACCGACGTGCTTAATCTTTTGAATCCTTTTACTATTCTTGGATTCCTTGCAGGTGGAGCGGTGGTTTACTGGTTTACAGGGGCATCCATCCAGGCTGTTACAACCGGTGCCGGCCGGGCTACCGAGTACATTAAGAATAATATTAACCTTGATCTTGGTGCCGAGAAGAAAGCGGATATCAGTAAATCCAGAGAGGTGGTGAAAATTTGTACACTTTATGCCCAGAAAGGGATGTGGAACATTTTCTTTGCACTGTTTTCCTTTGCTTTGGCTTTTGCACTGCTCGCTGCCCCATCTGCGTTACTGCCGGGGATGACCAAAATGAGCAACATTATCACAAGTTCAGCGCCGGTTTCGCTCTTTGTGGGATATTTGCTTTCCATTGCCTTCTTTGGATTGTACCAGGCCATTTTTATGGCTAATGCCGGGGGCGCCTGGGACAATGCCAAGAAAATTGTGGAAGTAGACCTGCAGGAGAAAGGTACCGATTTGCACGCCGCTACCGTGGTAGGCGATACCGTGGGTGACCCGTACAAAGACACCTCTTCGGTTTCGCTGAACCCGGTGATTAAATTTACCACGTTATTCGGGTTGCTGGCCATGGAAATCTCCATTTCCGAGCATTTTCGCCATGTGGCACCCTATTTCGGTGTTGCCTTCCTGGCAGTGGCCCTCTATTTTGTTTACCGTACTTTCTACAAAATGCGGATCAACGGGTAATTGTTTTTTGAAAATGATTTTAAAAAGGGGAGATGCCTGCGGGTGTTTCCCTTTTTTTGCTTTGGGCGGCCGGGCGGGTGCTCCGTTATAGCCCGTGGCCGCATAACCAGGTTGCGCAGGCAGCAGGCAGGGGCTTCTGTTGTCGCCCTGCCCGTGCCGCTACACCTTGGTATGCGTCTGCCGGGGCTGCCGCTTCGCCCCCTGCCGCATGCGGACCGGCATACGCCTTTCTGAAATTCCAGATTCCTTATCCGAGCAGGTAATTTGCGAAGTTTTCACTGTGGACAACCTGAAACGTGGCTTCGGGGTATGTTTTCAGAAACTGAGCCGGCGGCTTCACTTTCCGGTTGCTGAATTTAAATTCTAATGCGTTTAATTTTCCGCCGTACTCTTCAATTAAATCAATCTCCTTTTGCTGGTAGGTGCGCCAGAAATAAATGTTTGTCTTTCTTCCGGCATTCGCATGAAGTTGCATGCGGTTTACAATGCAAAAATTCTCCCACAGGGCGCCTTTATCGGTACGGTTTTCCAAAAGGGCATAATTTTGAATGATGCTGTTCCGAATGCCCAAATCGTAAAAGTAATATTTTCTGCTCCTGGCAATCTCGTTGCGTAAATTTCTGCTAAAAGAGGGCAACGGGAAAAGGACAAAGGAGCGTTCCAGCAACTGGATATACCTTTGAACGGTTTCCACACTCAGGCCTGTAAGCAAGCCCAATTCCCTGAACGAAACCTCATGGCCTGTTTGCAAGGCAATGGCTTTAAGCAGTTTGACAATGGTTTCGGAATGTTTAATGTTTTCATACTGCAACACGTCCCTGAAAAGGTAATCTGAAGAAAGTTCATCAAGTAACGTGATTTGTTCTTCCACAGGCCTGTCCACAATGTCGGGATAAGTGCCAAAACGTAAAAAATCGGGCAGTTTCTCATTCAGCTTCAATAGGTCGTACTGCTGCGAGAGCTCTTGCAGGGAAAGTGGAAACAGAAAAAATTTTACGTTCCTGCCGGTCAGGGGTTCGCTTACTTCGCTAACCAGCTGAAAACTGCTCGATCCGGTGGCAATGTACTGTCTTTCGGGATGGGTGTCAATCAACAACTTTAAGGTTTCCCCGATATTTCTGATTTTTTGTGCCTCATCGAATATTATGATCCGGGCATCGCCGGCAGACCGTAAAATATTTTCGGGATGAATGGAAGCCAGCAAATCTTTTACAGCCGGTCTTTCGCAATTCAGGTAGTACGACCCGGGGTAATGTTCCATAATCTGTTTTACCAGTGTGGTTTTGCCCACCTGCCTGGGGCCGTACAAAATGAGCACTTTGCCTTGAAAAAGCCACTTTTCCATACGTGGGTAAATGCTCCGCTTGTAAATGAATTTTTTCATTTTTTTAAATTTGTCGAATCAACCTGACAAATTTATATAAATTTGTCGAATACACTCGACAAATTTCATTATTTTAAGCT
>JALUYM010000253.1 GCA_027018745.1 Bacteroidales bacterium
CGCAGGCGCAACTGACGGGCAATTTCGGTGGCTGCTTCCAGGTTGGTGGCCAAGGCATTTTGTTCCTGTGAATTGTTTTTGTTTACCCGGTGCCCGCTGTTGACATCAATGACATGCAATGCTTCGGTATGTTCAATGATGAGATAAACGCCGCTTTTGATGGTAACATTTTTACCAAAAGAATTTCTTATTTGTTTATCTACATGAAAATGTTCGAAAATAGGCTCACGTCCCTTATAAAGTTTGACAATATCTTTTTTGTCGGGGGCAATTTGCCGGATATAAGCCTTTATCTCATCAAAGAGTACGGGGTCGTTTATGTAAATGTTGTTGAACGATTCGTTCAGGAGGTCCCTCAAAATGGTAGAGGTACGGCCCAGTTCTTTCAGAACTTTCTGCGGCGCCCTGAGGTTGGGTAACGTTGCGGATATTTTTTCCCATTTTTCCACCAGGTTGCGAAGGTCGGCATCCAGTTCGGCCACTTTTTTGTTTTCGGCCACCGTGCGGATAATTACCCCGTAATTATCCGGTTTAATGCTTTGTATCAGGCGCTTAAGCCTGCCACGTTCTTCCTTGCTCTTTATTTTTTGTGAAATGGAAATTTTATTTGAAAAGGGCATCAACACCAAATACCTTCCTGCGAAAGATATTTCGGTAGAAACGCGCGGCCCTTTGGTAGAAATAGGTTCTTTGGCTATCTGGACCAGTATTTCCTGTCCGGGGCTGAGCACTTTGGTAATTTTACCACTCTTTTCAATATCCGGTTCCGGTTTAAATTTGGCATAAGAAATTTTGTCTCCTTTTCCCTGTTGCAAAAGGCGGGTGTAGTTGTTCATGGTACGTATCTGCGGCCCCAGGTCGAGGTAATGCAGAAAAGCATCTTTTTCGTAACCCACTTTCACAAAGGCGGCATTGAGTCCGGGCATGATCTTGTGCACCTTTCCCAAAAACACGTCGCCTACGGAAAAATTATTGTTGTTTTGTTCCTTATGTAATTCAACCAGATGTTTATCCTCAAGTAGCGCAATATTAACCTCTGTAACATTTGAATCGATAATTAATTCTTTGTTCACGTTATAATATTGATTTACTTATGATTAAAAAATACACGCGGCTATTCCCGGAGGGGTAAAAATAGAATTGGCCGCAGTAGGTGTGTGGATAAAAAAACAGCCGGCCCTATGCCCTGCACAAAGCCGGCTGTCTCACAGAGAGAAATTGTTATTTCTTCTTATGCCTGTTCTTCCGCAAACGTTTTTTCCGCTTGTGGGTCGCCATCTTATGTCTCTTCCTCTTTTTTCCGTTTGGCATAGTAATAAATGTTTAAAATGAATTATTTTACGTTTTCCTTCACGGCATTAACAAATGATTTTGCAGGTTTGAAAGCAGGAATTTTGTGTGCGGGAATAACAATGGTCGTATTTTTCGAAATATTACGGCCTGTCTTTTCGGCCCTTTCTTTAATGATAAAACTCCCGAAACCCCTTAAATAAACATTTTCACCATTGATCATGGTCTCTTTCAGGCTTTCCATGAAAGATTCAACAACAGCCTGTACGGCTACTTTCTCAACTCCGGTTTTGTTAGCAATGTCTGCTACAATTTCTGCTTTTGTCATTTCTTTATGTTTTTAAATTGTTTAAAATTAGTTTACTAATTTGGTCGACAAAAATAAGAAGAATTTGTTTCCGTTGTATTAAAAAATCAAAAAAAATTCATCTAAATGGTTCTTTTTTAACACATTTCAACATATGAAGCATCCGTTTGGGGAAATATTACTGCATTGGTACCTGCAATATAAGCGGGTTTTGCCCTGGCGCGGCACACGCGACCCTTATAAAATATGGTTGTCGGAAATTTTGTTGCAACAAACACGCGTAAACCAGGGGATGGCTTATTATCAGCGGTTTATATCTGCATTCCCCAATGTTTTCAGCCTGGCAGAAGCACCGGC
>JALUYM010000254.1 GCA_027018745.1 Bacteroidales bacterium
CCTTCTTCCCGGTGGTTTGGACCCAATGCTTTCTCGGGAGCTATCAATATTATCACCAAAAAGGAAACTGAAAATACACTTTCTATAGGTTTGCGGGGTGGCCAGTACGGATTGTTTTCGGGTTCGCTGCTTGCCGGTTACAAAACAGGCAGGATAAGTAACCAGACCTCGGTCAGCGGCATTCGTTCCAACGGATATCGGATAAATACTGATTTTAAGAGACTAAGTGTTACACAACAATCGTTTTTAAAAGTGGGAAATACCCGGATAAACCTGCAACTTGGTTATGCTGAAAAAGCATTTGGCGCCAATAGTTTTTACACGGCTAAATTCCCTGATCAGTTCGAAAAAATAAAAGTAATGTCAGCCGGTCTGGGTGTACGGGGCGGCCACAAAGTGCAGTACAATGGAAACATATACTGGCGCAGGCTGTATGACCGTTTTGAACTTTTCAGAGAGGGGAATGGCTGGTTTCAAAAACAGGGTAATTGGTTTGTTATGGGCAACGACAGCGCCGGTTTTCATACTCCATCAGGTTTTTTCCCTTACAAAGGGCCCAATTTTCATCGTACTGATGTAGCGGGGGCAGAAGGCAGTCTCGGATTTCGGTCTAAATGGGGAAAGACAACCACGGGAATATCTTACCAATACCAAAAGATACTGAGTAATGTATTGGGCATTCCCATGCAGGATACTGTTTTTTCAGGCATCGACAAAGGAGCTTTTTATACCCACCAAAAGGGACGCCGGTTGTATAATGCTTTCCTGAACCAATTATACCAAAAAAATAATTTTTCCCTCTCGGCAGGGCTCGATATTTTTTATAATACCGATTATGGTTGCATGCTATCCCCGGGTTTGGATATGTCATTTTTTATCACCAAAAACCTGAAAACCACTCTTTCGGCCAACCGTGCCATTCGTCTGCCAACATTTACAGATTTGTATTACAAGGGGCCAGACCATATAAGCAACCCGCTGTTGAAACCCGAAAAAGTTTACGGGTTTTCAGGAAACATACGGTATTTTTTTAAAACTGTTGTCCTTTCAGCTTCTGTTTCGTATCGTCTCGGTTATGATATCATCGACTGGATCAAAGAAAACCCCAATGCCAAATGGGAAAGCAGGAACATGACCAGCATGAATACTTTTGGAACAGGTTTTTCTTTGGTTTACCGACCAAAACCAAACTCTTCCTTTTTGCAATATCTACGGGTAAGCTATCATTATTTACATGCTGATAAAAACGCCCCTGGCTTTGTCTCACTTTATGCACTGGATTATCTTCGTCATAATTTCAGTCTTTATTTACAACATGCCATCGCCCGTAAATTGTCAGCCGGCTGGACATTTTTAATACAAAAACGCAACGGGGGTTATTTTAATTATCATCAAAACATAAAAGTTCCATACTCTACGGTTTTTCTTTTGAACACCAAAATTCAGTACCGAATTCCGCATTTTGTGTTTTTTGTCCAGGTAAACAATCTGCTTAACCAAACTTACCGTGATATTGGCAGCGTGGTAATGCCGGGAATATGGGCAACCGGGGGAATCCGGTACCACGTATCTTTAAGAAAGAAACCCTGAATTCCATGGCAGAAAAGGCAATTTTGCCATCGCATTGATTGCTTTCTGCGGCTTACTGTACCATCAATTTTTTCACCCACTGTTTTTCACCGGTATTCATGACCAGGAAATAAAGGCCCTGGTGCAAGCCTCCCAAATAGAAATGCCGTGTGCCTGTCCCTTGTTTAAAATTGCCTTTATAAAGAAGACGTACCTGGCGCCCCGTTAAGTCGAAGAGTGAAATTTCCCCCGAAGCAGGCCTTTTCAAATTCCACTTTAAATCGATGCCAGTAGTGGCCGGGTTAGGGTAAATAACAAGATCACCTCCGGCAATGTTTTGTTCATGTTGCGGAACCCCCAGTATAAAATCAGGGCGTTTGAGCCGTTTGGTCGTGTAAAGCCGGTATTCTCCCGGTGCAAGTTTTATTTGGACCTGTGTGTTGGTCACATTGATGGAATCACCCGAAAAATAATCATACCACCAGCCGGTTTTTTGGAAATCGGGCGTAGCGTTATGGTCAATCACATCGAAATTACCGATAATATCCACATCCATGTCCTTGGAATTTAACCAAATGTGTTTTACAGCACCACTGACATTCAGAGTATAGTCTTTTGTCTGAAAAACAGGTTGTGTTTCTTTCAAATGGATCAGGGCGGACCAGACACCGTACAAATGTTTTCGGTTGAAGTTATCATAATAATTCCACAAAATGGGTTTGGGGTCGGTACGGCACCCGCCGTTGTTGTCGATGGTCCCGTTTTCACATTGGTTTATGGAAATATCGTACCCCAGTTCGCCAAACATCCAAATCATTTTGGGCCCCGGAACGGTAAAGAAAAAAGCTCCCGCTTCTTCCATACGTTTCAATCCGGTAGGAATATTTTTAATATTATACGAGCCCGAAGAATTTCCATATTGTTCGTTTCTATACATCAGCCGCTGTTCATCATGGCTTTCCATATAACCTACCAGCCCTGCAGGATTTGTAAACCCTAGCTGTTTATAAGATATTCCCGAAAAGTCAGATCCGTTCAACCAGCCCATTGTCGCCTGATTATAATTATAATTCAAATTACCCCAAACGGACATACCATAGTTAGTAACCACTTTTTCCTCGGAATTGGCCGTAAAAAGCTCTAAAATATCATAAGCATTGGGAAAAGATTTATGGATATGGTCATAAATATGTTCCAAATGATTAATCCTGGACTGGTCATAAGCAGAGCCATCTCCCGGAGTATTGGTAAATCCTTTGGCAAAGTCAAACCGGTAACCATCAATTTTATATTGCGATAACCAATAGGTTGTCACACTATCGACAAAACGGATCGTTTGGGGACTGTCAAAATTAAAATCATTCCCCCAATGGTATTCCGGGTTGGGAGAAGTCTGGTTAAACCACGGATTATCAGCTGCCGGTTGATTTTTGGCTGCATTCCAGTACATCATGGCAAGCGGGCAAGTGTTCATGGCATGATTGAGCACGATGTCCATGATGACGGCAATACCGTTGGCATGGCATGCATCTATAAACGCTTTGAATGTGTCCCTTGGCCCGTAATATTTGTCAACGGCGAAATAATAATTCGGGTTATAACCCCAACTGATATTCCCTTCGAACTCAGTCACCGGCATGAGTTCAATGGCATTTATACCGAGACGTTTCAGATATCCCAGTGTATCAATGATATCGTCAAAGGTATGCCCTTTTGTAAAATCACGGACAAGTAACTCGTAAATAACCAAATTTTGCTCTTTGGGAGGAGTAAAATTTTTAATTTTCCAAACATAAGGTGTTTGATCTGTCTGTAATACGGTGGCAATACCGGTTGTTTTTCCCGTCGGGTATTTTATCAGGTCGGGATAAGTTTTCTGGGAAATATATTTATCATTCCAGGGATCGCTTACCTGGTGGGCATACGGATCACCAATACGAATTGTTCCATCGATCAAATATTGAAAAATATATTCTTTTTTGGGAATTAACCCTGAAATTCTTATCCAGAAGCGGTTACTGTCAGGAGTCATGTTCATGGCCCATTTGTCCCCCACTTCCCAGTTGCTAAAGTCACCGATGGCAAAAATATGTTTCTTATGGGGAGCATAAAGGCATAAAACAACAGTACTGTCATTTATATAATT
This sequence comes from Bacteroidales bacterium, assembly GCA_027018745.1. Lineage (GTDB taxonomy): Bacteria > Bacteroidota > Bacteroidia > Bacteroidales > F082 > Sulfidibacterium. The sequence goes on from JALUYM010000254.1 coordinate 3,716, forward strand.
AATGCCATCGCGAACCCCCGATGGCAAAGCAGCAATTTTCGTGGGCCTGTTCACATAAAAATAAACCGAATCGTAAACTGCGCTGCTGTTTTTAACCGCTTTGGCTATGATCCAGTGTTTGCCGTATGTATCTGCCTTAATTTTAACGGAAAAAGAAGAAGAAGTATCTGCCACAAGCGTTTTGTTGTCGAGCAAAAGAAAAGTGGAATCGGCATTGACACTATTGCCTTTCACAAGAATGGTATCATTTAAATTCACAATGTCCGGCCTTGCAGAAGGTGAGGTAATCTTCACACTCAGTTTGCCTGCTACGTAAACAGGATAAAATATATCGCCGCCACCTGTATTTCTTCCCGCCCTGGAGGCATCGGCAGAACGGAAAACAAATGCCATGCTATCAATTTTTTCACCGGCAGGGACTCCGTAAAAAGCCCTGATAGAAGGAGCTATTTTCAACTGCCACAGGTTGGTGCCGACTTTGGTCATTTTACAGGAAGGAAGATTTTGGGTCCAACTACTTTCTTTAACATATTTCCAGTCATGGGTTGAAGTACTTTTGTCGGTAATAACACCGGTATATGCATATACATCGCCAGTATATCCCTTCAGTCCTTCGTTTCCTTTGGCAGCATCAAAAGTAATGGTAACCGAATCGGCATCAGTAGGAAATGCCGGTTTGGCAGTGATTACCTGAGCAAAGACCTCCGGTGTGCCAAAGAAAAAAATAAGTAGAAAGCTGAGCGTAATTTTTTTCATCATAAGCCACAATTCAAGATTCAGTTCCTTTACAAAGGTATTCAAAAAAAATATAATCAGTTGTTAAATAACAGCAAGGGCCTTTAATAGTAAGCCTGCTAATATATTAAGCCATGTGTACATGGCATTGCAATCGTTTGCTAAAGGAGAAACGGTTCAACTATTTTATTTGAATAAGTAGAATGAAGATCAGTATCTTTCATCCTGATCTTTTTGTACAGGGTCCTGTCAGTGCAAAGAATGAAATTTACTCTTCCATTTTTGATCTTTTTTGGTTGTACAGCTTTTTCCCGCCATAGGCTGCGGCCAGTCCAAGCAAAATAAACAACCCGCCTCCAATGGGAGCTCCCCCGCCGGGTTGATCTGTTGAGGCACCATGATCAGCAGGCGGATCTGCTTGTGCATAAATTCGGTTACTCCAAAATAAAAGTGAAATGGCAAGGCAAAGTACCATAATAAACTTTTTCATTTGAATCTGTTTTAATAATGATTTTATTTTATAAAGACTTTTTTTGTAATGATATGGTTAGGAACTTCCAGCCGGATAATATAAATACCGTTTCGTTGATTTAACCGGATATGCTGACTGGCAGTACCATTTAGCAATCCATGATAAATTATTTGCCCGAGTGTATTAAAAATGACTATCCGTCCTTTGAGATTATTTTGACAATACAGATAAACCACATGCCCACTGGCAAATACATGAACATCATCGGCAATTTTCATTCCGGGAACTGCTGTAATGTCTTTAATATGCAAAACAAAACGGTTTTCGTCAATGCCTTTTCCCGCTGTAAAATCGTAGCTGTTTGTATTGCTCAAATCTATCTTTTCACCGGTTTTCGTGTCCTCCAGCACAAAAGCGACATTTTTAAAACTGTCAGCACCTTTGATCGTCAAATGATATGCTGTGAAAACACCAGCGCGGAGGCCGATTGGAACATCATAAGCGGAGAGTGGCTCAGGCAGATAGTTTACAAGGAATTTTTGTTGTTTGCTGATCGTCCAAATCTGCGGTGCAGATTCGATAAAACTTAATATTTTATGGGCATCGCAAGTATTATCCCAACCTTCCGATGCATTTGGCTTGAAACCCAGAATGCTTTCATCCGAAAAACCGTTGGCATCATCTGTAATCTTGAAGACAAGTGTCTCGGGTAAATTTTTTACCGAATAGGATTTATAATTATTGGTATTATTGTGTGTTCGGGAAGATGCGGGTATGACCAGTGAAACATCTGCTGTTGTTTGAACAAAAAATCCGTTGGCAGAAGGAATAATTTCTCCGGGGAGCACAGGATGATAACTTCCTGCACTTTCATCCCATATTTCAGCAATTGTACTGACAGAATGGGGAATGGACCAGTTATCATTCCAAATGATGGCTGATGTATACGGGTTCCCTACAAAATTCCAGCCGTTTCCCCCGGGTGCAGCATGATAAGTTAAAGGAACGGTGACATCTCCCGTATTTGGTATTCCTGTAAACGTATGGGTCGTATTGGAAGAATTAGCTACTAAATACCCCCGGCCTGCCGAAAATTGAAAAGAGTTGGCTTTGTAATTCATCCACATATTTTGGGATTCATCCCAATAATAAAGATCATTATTTGTTCCGGTGGGGTCCCAATCGGTACCCGAAACATTAAAAGAAGAAACCGGACACCCGATTTCATGCCATCCATTTCCATTATGGTGGGCATTGTTGGTCGTGTATTTGGCAATATACCGCTGTACCGTAACTTTACCGGATACAGGGCCATGGATAATGAGAGAACCATTGCCGCTACCGGAAGATTCGATAACCAGACCGGACGGACCGGCATGGTTGATGAGATTTCCATTTACAGTTAATGCTTTATTTGCAGGAATACTGAGCGTTGCGCCCGAAGATATGAAAAGGCTATTCACTACCGATGGAGACGTTGTATTTTCGTTAATAGCCGGATAATTCACCGCACCTCCCGGAATTTTAATGTTTTTTGATGAACCGGGAACATTTTTTCCGACCCAGTTTTCTGTTGTGTTCCAGAGGGAATCTGTTTTACCGTTCCAAATAACACATTTTCTATATGTTCCGGGAACCATGTCTGCAACATTGGCCGGATGAACTTTGGTCCATTCCGATGCCGTCCATGTGGCATTAGGTTGGGAAACAGATGATTTTCTATATACCCTGCTGTCGGAATATTCCCAGGGTTGACCCGTACCATCCTGGTTTTCCACGCCGTAAGCATCAATCAAAGTGCCGGATAGATGATCTCCTCCATAATAAAGAAAATAGCCATCATCCCCGTTACCGTTAATATTTCCATTTGCCATATCAGGATTAAAACCGTAAGCAGAACGAAAAGAAGCAGAACTGGCGGCTATAATATACGTTTCTTCAGGAAAAATGGTATCGTTTCTCAACCCGACATCATGAAAAGTACTGCCATTTACCTGTTTGGTCAAATACCAGACATTGGCTGCATTAAAAAAGATGGAGTCAGTACTGCTCGGATTATACAACTCTATGAATCTTGCATGTGTATTGTCTTTGGGATCAACCACTTCGGAAATGATCAAATTGGTATTGGATAAAGTGGTAGCATCACTGTTCACTCCCCTTGAATAGTCGTATGAACCATCCACTGACCAGGCTTTGTAATAATAATGCTTTCCGTCCAGCAAACCGGTATGATGAAAAGAAGTAGCATTACCATTGTAAATCACCGTACCTCCTCCCGGAACGGTATTTCCGGCAGAGTAGTGTGATCCATTGACAGGATTTCCAAAGCTGCCAGAGTTATTCATTGCAACCATTACATTGTCTCCATGGCTGTTTTTTGTCCATGCAAGATTGATCTGGGAGACAGAAACCGCAGAGGCAGTAAAACCGGCGGGATTGTCCGGGCCGGAAAAACCACCGGTGATTGTAAAAGAACCCGGCCAGTTACTAATATCCAGCCTGGTATTGCTTATGGTCCAGTTGGCGTTGTTACTAATAGCGCTTAACAAAACTGAAGCTGTTCCTGTGGTTGTACCGGAGTAATATCCATTATCCTTACCTGAAACCTGAATGGCATTGGTTCCATTATTAAGCCCGGGAGGTAAATAACTTGTATTGGATGAAATGGTCCCGGAAGTTAACCACCCGTTGTTTGCAATATTCAGGGCGTAAATAAATGTCGGGGAGACAGATGAATTGACATAAACGATACATTGGTCACCACTTGCATTAAAAGCAAGGGATGAACCCGTACCGGTGCCCGTTGACCAGGAACCCCCTTCCCATGTTACAACAGTGCCTTTTGAAACAATTGTCGGGGAACTCCATGCTAATGTCCTTTCCGACGAGCTTAATGAACCATCGGATTTAACGCCATTATCGGTAAAATAAATGGTAGTGTTGGCAGGAATATCGACAAGGGCGACAAAACCGAAAGCGTCGGGGTTATCAGTATTAATTCCGATTAAAGCAATGTCACCGGCAGATAACTGTCCAAGCACCATATAACTGTAAAATAAAAGGACAGTTAACAATAGAAATTGTTTTTTCATAATTTTTAAATTTGAATAAAAGGGTTTATTTAAATTGGTTATTATGCGGGTTCAGTTATAAAGTACCAGAATAATACGAATAAAAATCCTGGCAAAAGCCTGTTGCAATGATTCGTAATTTCCCAACTTTCAAATACAAAAATTAAAGATCAGGGTTTGGTTTTTATTAAGTTTGGGTTGTCAAAGTTAAAAAAACATTTTTTAGAAAACAAAACTTTTATGAATTAATTTATTGAAGTTGTTTAAAGTTTAAAACAAAACTCAATTATAAAGACTTGTAAATCAGCAAATAAATATATTTTATTATTAACCCACCTCTACGCTCCTCCCAAGAGGAGAATTAAAGGATTTATTGCTGATTTACAACTTAATACATTTAAATTCACAAGGTTACCTTTAAACAACTTTATTATATAAGTTCAACATTGGCTAATTCCTTCCCATTTGCAAATAAAAAGAGGCTGCCTTTTTGAGGCAGCCTCTTTTTAATAAATAATAAATTTACCTGAACAGTTAGTTCTTTGTAATGGTACAATGTGGGGTGCCTCCCAAATACAATTTAATTGTATAATTACCGGCCGTAGTAATCGAAATGTTGGCACCATCCTGGGTTAGGTTATTAATATCACCACCCAGGTTGACAGTCCAGCCACCGTTTGCCCTGAACTTGAATTGACCTACTTTCAAATCAGTGGTAACAGTCATGCATCGGTTTGTAGCATCCCATGTCATAAAAGTATCAGTACTCCAGCCACCGGGAGTGGCATCTCCAATAATAGCCCAGTGATTAGCACTGTAAGTATATTGGTTAGGATGGCTCAGATTTAAAGTGACATAATAGTCACCGTCAGTAGAAACGGGAATATTAGAACCACCTGCCTGCAAGGTTCCATCAGCATTGTTGCTTCCATAGTTGTATGTCCAATCATTGTTAGCACGAAATTTAAAGGAACCTGAAACCATATGAACACCACCTCCCCAGGTTTGTGTTGTATCATTATATACCAGAGGAGTATCAGTACTCCAGCCACCGGGTGTAGCATCGCCGACAACACCCCAAACAGTAGCTACTGCAGTGTAAGTCATAGAAGCTGCATCTACATTAATTTTATAATATCCTTTGGGTGAAGTGATATTTGAACCATTTGCAACCAAATTTGAACCATCTGAACTGCCATAATTTATAGTCCAGGATGGGCCATCGGTGAATTTCCACTGATTGGAAGCATTGGCCATGTATACATAGCCTTCCAAATTATCAGGATTGGTTATAGTGCTTTTAACCACCGGACAATTACCTGGAGACCAATTAGCATATCCGCTACCAGGATAACTGGCTTCGACATAATCTCCGGGTACGTACCATGTGCGGGTATTTGCCAAGGTGGTGAACTGTATATCTTCACCATAGTTAACACCGGCACTGTTCACTGCATAAGCGCGCACGTGATAGGTTGTGTGTATAGCCAAGCCAGTAATGGTATCGGTATAAGTTGCATCTGCTGCCCCGACAATTTTGTTATCATTAATGGTCGGGTTGGCATTCTGGCTCCAAACTATACCTCGTTCGGTAATTTTAGCGCCACCATTATCTGTTATAATACCACCCGAAACTGCAGATGTTTTGGTAATGTCAGTAACGGCTGCTGTTGTTACCTGCGGCAGGTAAACCGGGGTAGTAAACGACACTTGGGGGCCATAACCGGTACCGGCGCTATTGGTAGCATAAGCACGCACATAATATTTCATGTTTCCTTTCAAATTGGTAAGTTTACTTACAAATTTCCCAAGACTATCACCATCTTTGGTTATGTTACTGGAAATTGTAGGATTGGGAATCGTATCATAGCAAATCCCGCGTACAGTTACTTTGGCCCCACCGTTGTTTATTACATCACCGCCACCCATGGCTGTATGTTCTTCGGTAGTTGAAATGGTAACAGTATCCGTTTTCAAGGTAGGAACAACCGGTAAAGTGGTGAAAGAAAATTCTTTACCATAAATAGTAGTCCCATTTGTTTCAGTTGCAAAAGCACGAACATAGTATTTTGTTGCATAATGCAATCCGGGGATCACAACCGTAAATGTTGCTTTTGAATTCTTGCCTGTATACAAGACCTTGTTATTTTTGACTGTAGGATTTGCTACCGTATCGTAACATACCCCTTTAGCCTGGAATCCACTTCCCTGGGCTATAACAAAGCCTACCACAGTAGCAGAATCTGAGGTAACACTTAGTACCTGTATGGTAGTAAGCTGAGGAGCTAATCTTACTTCTGAGTTCTTTTTTGTACACGCGGAGAAAAATACTGTGACCAAAAAAAGAACAACTAAAATACTATAAATTGATTTTTTTTTCATGATTTTCTATGTTTTATGTTCTTCAACACAGGATTAATTATTCTTGACAATAGTACAGCTACCTGTTAGGCCATCACTATTTATGGTCAGTGTAATAGTATAATTGCCAGCAGAAGCAATAGGGATATTGGCTCCACCTTGTACAAGGTGTTTCAGACTATTATCACTACCCAAACCAAGATTCCAAGCCCATCCGTCATTCAGACGGAATTTAATCTCACCTGCGACTAAGTTAGTTGTAATAGACCAAGTACCGGTTTTAACATTATAATCCATTTTTTCATCTGGTGAGCCCCATCCATTAGGAGTTGAAGACCCAACTAATCCAATCATATAAGCATTCATTTTGTACGTCAGGGCTTTCGTGTTTGCCCATAATTTGTACCAACCTGCATCACCTGAAGCCACAATTCCGCTCCCGCCATTGGCGATAAGCTTCCCGCCACTGGCACCATAGGTGGTATTATTATCCGGATCGTATAATTTGAATGGTTTAGCAGGATCGATCTTGACATAACCAAAATAAGAACCATTTCCAAGAGCAGAAACAATTTTCTGCTTCATACCAGAACCAACCAGGTTTAGATAGGGCAAGCCATAAGTAGTGACAGCTGCATTCTTGGTTTTGGATGAATACTCAAACAATTTAGACCCTGTGCCGGGAGCGCCTGTTCCTGCATCAACAACAAGAACCGCCCTAATACGAAAGTCAATTGAAGAAACGGTATCTGTCGGGAAAACTTTGATAAGTATACTATTCAGATCACTTATAGTTATCTTCATAGCTTTATCAGAGTTACTATGCATAATACTAATAGGATTGGCAAATTTATTCCCCGCGGGGCAAGCTTCAAGATAATAAATGGCTGAAGCCTGAAACCCCGGATT
>JALUYM010000255.1 GCA_027018745.1 Bacteroidales bacterium
GGATTTCTCAGACAGGCGGTATACAGAAAACTCAAGAGCTTCATATCCTTTAAGATATCTTAGCAACATCAAAGAAAGCTCCACTTCCGTACACCCGAAAACCATTTTATTCCTGACCGCAGATGCATACGGAGTATTGCCCCCTATTTCAAAATTAACCCGTTCGCAAGCTATGTTTTGGTTTATGATGGGTTATACTTCCAAGCTGGCGGGGACAGAAACCGGCATTACCGAACCGCAGGCTACCTTCTCACGGTTTTTCGGCGGTCCTTTTATGCCCCGAAATCCAAATGATTATGCTGAGTTATTAGGGAGAAAAATGGAAAAACACAATGTAAACATATTTTTGGTAAATACGGGCTGGACAGGTGGTGCGTACGGTGCAGGCAAAAGGATGAACCTTCCTTATACCCGTGCCATGGTAAGCGCAGCCCTGAACGGCGAACTTGACGATGTTCCTTACGAAAACGATGAGATTTTCGGGATGCAGGTACCAACCCGTTGCCCTGACGTTCCCCCGGAAATTTTAATTCCCCGAAATGTGTGGAAAAATACCGGCGCATATGAACAAACGGCCCGAAACCTGGCCCAAAAATTTGTGGATCATTTCAATAAAGCCTTCAAAGGAAAAGTGTCGGAAGAAATTGCAGCAGCTTGCCCCAAACCCTGAAATGACTCGTTCATACCCATTGTATTTCAAAATCTTTAACAGGAATTTATCCTGCTTCAGACGAAGTATTCAATACATTGAGATTCTTGGCACTGATCAGAATGACAATTTCTTCCTGGTTTTGCAAAGGTCTCCGGCAGTTAATACTGCCAAAGATATTGGTAAAAATCAAACATTTGGTTTTTAATCCGGTTCGACTCCCTGATCGCGTTTGCACCGGTGGCATAATCGCTGATACGTCGATCGAAGATATTTTGTTCCTTGTAAATGTAACTGCTAAAAAGCCGTTTAATAAAGATATCATCATAGCTGAGGCGCATGGCAGAGTTATAAGGATTAAAAGCAAGGTAATGTGCCAGTACTTTGCGGGCATCGGCATACGAAACCCAGAATAACGGAACAGAAACCTGCTGGCCGTTATGTTCTTTTAGCATAACCGGGCAAAAAGCTTCAATACGCACCATCATCTGCGAACGTTTTGAATCAAAATACCAGTCTTCTTTCAACCGGAGCTGTAATACCTGCGTGGGGTCAAATCCGGTAATGATGGTGGTGTCATACTCATTAAAGGGAGGATAAGTACGGCGCAATGTTTTATGGATGGTATCTGTTTGACGTGCAATAATTTCATTGTAGGTAATAGGCACCAGCAACTCTCCCGTATTGGAAATATCGTAAGCTGTGATCTTTCCTTGCTTCAGGGCATCCATGATGATTGTGATAAAAGATTTCCAGTTTTGATGGGGAACAGTGGGAAAATAAAACACATTGTTCATTTTCTGGCGAAAATCTATGACACGCCAAATCCTTTTAGACCACATAATATCCGCTTTGCGAATACTGGGCAAAGGGATGGGAGGTTTGTTGATTACCCCCTGGTCACGATACAAACCATCTATGGGGGTATTCACCGTTATCTGACCCATAACCAGGGCCGGGCTTATAAACAGTGTAATAACAAAGATGGAAAGAATTAATTTTTTCATAGCCTTTATTTTATCTCTAAACTGATAGGGTTCAGGGTCCTGATGGAACCATCCGGCCCCACAGCCTGAATATTTTCAAAAAAGAATTTTTGTCCGTGCCTGCTGTTACGGATCATTTTGACCGCCTCCGGAGTAAAGACATTTCCCCTGATATTGGTAGCAATCCAGTCACCATTCATAATGGTGGCAAAAGTAAAAGAGGTTACCCTGAAATAATAGTTGTTAAACAAAAAATCTTTCATATTTGGAATAATCCCTCTGGCGGCAAGCAAAGTGTTTTTACCAATGAGGCCATTGGTTTGGCCTGCAATTTCTGCCACGGGGCTGGGCACCCGTTTAACACGAAATTCTGATCTTCCCAACAATATATTTTTGCCTTCAATTTTGGCAGTAGCCGAAACATACACTTTGTTCCCGGGAACGGGTTTAGTGAGTTTTACAATCCAGATATGTCCTTTTTTATAAAGTTTACCCGATGAAATACTGGGATGAATTTCATTGGAACTTAAGCCGGGAGCCGTAATGGAAACCGGGTTTTCCACACCGAGATAAAACACATTCATTCGCAAGGGAGCTACGGTAAGTGAAGGAGGGGCAACCACATATTTTCCTTTGAAACTGTATTTTACTTTTTTGTTGGTGGCCGGGTCAAGCATTTCAATGAACCCGGCATATTTATGAACGCCCTCTTTTTTGGCCGGAAGTACCACCTTTACAATTCCCCCGTGCCCTTTTACCAGTTGTGACCTGCCAATATTTCGGTTGGTAATAGAATCCACTCCCCTGAGAATACGCACAGTCGGTTTGGCCATAGTATCATAGGCAGCCACCAGGATTTGTGCCTTGTAGGTATTACCTTCCAAAACATAAGTACTATAAGGAATGACTTTGGCTTCTACATGGGCAAATTTGTAATCTTTTTTGGTAATTGAGCTAAACAAATAGTTTAAAGCATCAAATTCGGCCATTTTTACTTCCGAAATGGTTTTGTTCATCAGTGTTATATCAGCTGCCAAAATGGTATAGTAGAAATTATGGTTTTCCCAATCCTGTTTTTGGCCGTCCGCATTCCGGTAAATAATTTTCTGCTTTCCCCTGTAGTTGGTGATCAAACCTATTTTGGTCGTATTGGCAGGCAAATCCATTATTTTAATGATGAATTGACGGTAATTGTTCATCCGTTTGCTCAAACGGTATGCTTCCCCTTTTTTGGTGTTTCCCTGTCCGATCAAATAATTGGTTACGTCGTTGTAGCGGTCTTTGGTAGGAACAATCCGAAGGTTTAGTTCTTTTATTTTTTTCATTTCGCCCGGATGAAACGGATCGGGGACCAGTGTATCAAAATAATAATGCTGGATGACATAGGCAGAGTCTTTTCTTTCCGAAACCTCAACAAGTTTAAGTTTAAGATGTTGCAAATATTTAACCAGATTATTAGATTCCACCCGTACTTCTTTGGCTTTTTCCCAAAAAGGGCCCACTTTTTCCTTGCTAAGTTGATATTGCGTTTCAAAACGGTTATAAGTTGTGGCTATTTTTGCGCTCAGACTGGTATTAGTATCCTGAATATTTTCGTTGACGACCAAAAAGGCATCCAACACTTGTTTCGATACATTTAATGCCAGCAATGCATAAAGCACCAAATACATCATGGCAATCATCTTTTGCCGTGGGGTTTCTTTATATCCAGCCATTTACTTTTTTTTTGTTTTTGCCATCGGTTAAATCTTCATTTTATTGACCCTGGGTATTCATGGCCGAAAGCATGTTTCCATAAATTTTGTTCAGCGATTCCATCCGCTGTGTCAGCATTTGCATTTGTTCGACAAAGATGCTGGTTTGAGAAGCGGATTTTTCCAAATATTCAAGTAGTTCGCTAACTGTGGTTTGCATTTTACCCGAACTTTCCACTGATTTTTGTGTATTTCTCAATTGGGATTCATACACCACATTCAGTGCGGCAAGGTTTTCTGCAATTTTTCTGATCTGCTGGTTATATTCATCCCCGTTCACTGTGGTAAAGTCAAGGGCTTCGACTGATTTTGCAAGGGCCAGGGCAGATTTCTGATAATTTTCTGCCAGGCTTTTAGCTGATTCAGAAGCTTGTTTTACCGTTCCCACGAATTCTTCCGAAGAATCCATATTGCCTTTTAATATTTCGGCAGCCTGCACATAAGCATTGGAGAGCTGCTCTGCATTTTGACTGACCAAATGAATATTTTGGGTATAGTTTCCGGTAGCTTCCACATCTTCGTTCATGACTTCGTTGAGCCGTTGGGCTGACTGGCCTGCCTTTTTCATGTTATCGGCAAAATCTTTAGAAGCGGCGGCGGCATCGGTAACATCTGCCATTTTTACGGCATTCTCCGATAGTTTTTCCAGTCCCGTACCCAGTTTTTCTATCACCTTTTCGTCGATATTGGCTTTTTTCAGCATTTCATCAAGTTGCTGTGTCGGAGTTTGCCTTTTTTTATTCAGTTCTGTACCTTTCACCGGATGGTACATACCGGCCAGTTCGGGATAAACCAGGCTCCAGTCGGGTTCTACGTGAGGATCTTCAAAAGCAGAGAGGGTAAAAATGAGGGCTTCGGTACCCAGTCCAACGGCCAGCATAAAATCGGCTCCCATATAATGGTTTATTTTAAACAGAGCACCTATCAGGACCACAGCTGCTCCCAAACCATAAACTTTTGCCATTAAATTCCGATAGGCTCTTGTTTTATTAAAATCGCGAAATCCCATAATTCTATTTGTTTTTATTTGTTAGTTTAATGATATATAAATTAGCGATATATCCTGGAAGCACGGCTGGCGTTATCCCCTTTGTTTACCCCGAGATAAGGCTCTATGGTACGAAATCCGATATAAGATTTTGCCGTGTCCTGATATTCGTAAGAACGCGTGGTTACGCGAAGGTAATATGCAATATCTTTCCATGAACCACCGCGTACGACTTTTCGTTTCAGGGCCGGCGGATCATCTTTTTTCGCATTGTAAGTATAACTCGGGTTCATGTCCCACGTAATGTTATAAGAAGAAGGATCGTATGCGCTGTTAGTCCATTCGGCCACATTTCCGGCCATATCGTAAAGGTCAAAACCATTGGGAGGATAGTGTGCCACTATAACTGTCCGTAACCCCCCATCGGCGACATAATTTCCGGGCAAAGGCTTAAAGTTGGCCAAAAAACATCCTTTGGCATTGCGGGTAGAAGGGCCTCCCCAAGGATAAGGGCTCAATTGGTTTCCTCCTCTCGCTGCCCATTCCCATTCCGCTTCTGTCGGTAACCGGAACTCTGAAAGGATAACATTCCCTTTTCTTCTTTCCAGCGCATTGTTCAACAATTGAGTGCGCCAAACACAAAAAGCCCGGGCCTGGTTCCAATTAACCCCTACTACCGGATAATGGTCATAGGCCGGGGAAGAAAAATACTCTTCTGTCATGGGATCATTAAATGAATAAGTAAAATCGGCAATCCAGCAAAGCGTATCCGGATAAACGTTAATGGTTTCATTGTGCACATACACCGACCGGTTATGAGGAGGAATGTTACCGTGGTTTGGTTGTGTTCTTGCCCGGAGGTTGTCCATGGCTGCTGCACGCAGGTCAATCCAATAATAAGAATAAATCAGTTTTCGGCTGTCAATTTCTTTGTGACGGAAGAACCGCTCATTTTCAGGAAGGTACATTTGGTTCAATGCATCCCTGATATCCTGGTTCTGGCTGTTCCAGTCAATTTTGGTTTTCCAGTTCAGCCTGGGCGGATTATATGTTTCGCCGGTTTTGGGGTTTTCCTGGATAAGATAGGCATCCGGTTGCACGCCACCGAGAATGGTACGGGCAATGGAATCGCGTACCCAATCCACAAATTGACGGTATTCATCGTTGGTAATCTCAGTCTGATCCATAAAAAACCCGGAAACAGAAACGGTTTTCGGTTGTATCAGATGACTATGGGTAATATCCTCTGCCCCGGCCCCCATGGTAAAGCTACCCTGCGGAATAAAAACCATACCGTAAGGCTGTGGTTGATAAAATGGTTTTGAGTTAGGCCGCGTACCCACCAACTCTCCGCTATTTGAATTACTGCAGCTTGCCAAAATAAAAACCGCAAACAAATATAAATACCAACTTTTTTTCATTCTCTTTTTATTTAATGTCTTTTTTCTTTGCCTGATACCAACACGTTTTTACACTTTTACAAATAGCGTGTGTTTTTATAGCTCGTTTTATTTTTATTTACTTTCAGCTTAAAGCAATAGCTCAGGGTAATCTCGTGGCTTCCCGGGATACCTATCGACAATGTTGGAAGGTCATACGAATAACCGACATTGAAACCATCGAAGCGTACACCTACCATAAAACCCACCGACTCCTGATACCGGTAGTTCACTCCACCCCAAAACTTGCTATTGTAATTAACGATAGCAGAAATATTATATTGTGTAGAAGCAATATCTGATTGAATCAAAAAAGAGGGGAGTATTTTAAAACGCGGATGATTTGGTAAAATAAATGAATAACCACCGGTCAGATAAAAAGTGCGATCGGTTTGATAACGAATGGTCGTTCCGGAGGTACTCAAATTTTTTCCTTTTGATTCCAAAACATTGGTTACCGATAAACCTATGTAATAATTGCTGTTTGACCTGAAAAAAAAGCCGATACTTCCATCAAACATCACGGCCCCTTGTCTGGCACTCAACAAAGCGGGATCATTAGGCTGGAGAGGATGAAATTTGGCAAAATCGATACTTCTGTTAACAAGGTTGATACCCACGCCCATTCCAAGTGTTCCGGCACCAAGCTGCAAATGGTATGAATAGGAAAGACGTATGCCCACATTGGTTTCAAAACCCAGCTTGTCCTGAATAACAGAACCTCCCACGCCGCCCTGAATAGCTTTTATGGGGGCATCAATATCAATAAGAAAATCCTGGGGAGCTATTTTGTTGCCTTCTGCATCTTTAAAACCAGCCCATTGTTGCCGGGCCAGTCCGTTGATACAAATTCCTTCTCCCATTCCGGCATAACCGGGATTGATAAACATATAAGCCTTTGTATATTGGGTAAATAACGGAGCTTGTTGCCCATATAAAGTAGTGGCAGCAAAGGTCGCAGCGAATAAGAACAGGTATTTTCCTAATTTTGAAAACATCGATATTTCCACCTTCTTTAAGGAGGCTAAAATAGAAATTTTCTGCTTGTCTCCATCCGGTGGATATTTATCAACGGTTTTTTCATCCGGCTTAGTATGGGCAAGTTTAATAATAATCACGGAAATCTTTCCTTTTGGTCAGCCTCAGGTCTTTTAAAAACTGAGCTTTTACGTTAATGGTAAAATTCCAGCTTTTACGAGGCCCAATAGGTATCCAGTTAAAACTCATTTGCCAGCAATGCAGGTTCCTGTAAAGGCTAATGGAAGTATAAGAAAGTTCGTTGTTGGTAAAATCCCATCCGGTCTGGAAAGTGAATTTCCAATTGGGGGTAATGTTTACCTGCCCTTGAACTCCCAACGTTTGCACCAGTGTTTTTTTGGGTGTCCAGATTTGACGGACATAGTTTCTAACATTGGTATAAGTAAAATTATAATTCAGGTTCAGGCTCCACGAAACTCCCCAGTCAATATAATTGTTTGGATGATTTATGATTGCGTTGGCTTCCTGCGGTGGAAGCTTTTTGAGGGCTTTTTCCCGTTGGGTTTTTTCCTGTTCGGTTTTCTTCTTCCCCTTTTTAAAATCCTTATCACTCAAACTCAAATTGAAACTGACACTCCAGGCAGTATTGTTCATCCGGAAAAGCCGTCGGTTTACCTGCCAGAGGGTTTTGTTAATATCGTTTCCTGCAGAGTCTGTCACATAAGGGTCTAACGAGCTGGAATAATGAATGGTAAGGCCTTTCCATAAAGTAGTCCGGCCCGAAAGGTAAATATGCGACATGCGCACTGAGTCTTTGGCGAAATCATAATTTCCCGAAATGGTAAAATTTTGGATGAGGGGTATTTTTTTTAACCCGGTAACAGTATCTTTTTTCGAACGTACTTTTATTTCCAGGCTGTTGGCTATATTGAAATTGATGTTTCCCACTTTTTGCGTTTCGGGGGCACCATATAAGAAATTTTCATATTTTGAATAGGTGATCCTCTCCCCAAGTCGATTGTAATAGTGCCCTACATAGCCCCATTTTTCATTTCCAAAATCAGGAACATACGAAAAACCAACAGACGGGGTCATCACATGCCTGACAGCCCGTAAAAATCCTTTTTTGAAATGGATCAATCCGTAAATTTTTGTAGTCAGTGAGGCGTTCAGACCATAGTTAAAAACATTATTAAAACCGGGAATAGTGTCTGTTTTGGGATGACCACCCGCAGCAGAAGTATCGTTTACCCAATACCTCCTCAGACTCTGAAAATATATGCGGTCTGTCATGTTCAAAGACACATTAAGGTTAAAATGTTTAAACAGCTTGAAAGGAATATTGACAGGAATATTCTGTTCTATGCCGTTTTGCATGCGGTGTGCAAAAGTATTTGGAGAAAAGAGAAGGGAATCTTTCGTATTGATTGTATTTTGGGCAGACATGGTATATGAAATGCTGAGATTAGATAAGGGGTTGTTTGAGATACTGTTTTTTCTACGAAAAGGGTAAAACCGGTTGACCGTAAAGCTGATATCTGGCAAAGTAACAGTCACATCGTGGGTTTTGGTATTTTGCCGGTGACTTGCACTCAGTGTCAGAAAATATTTTCCTGCCCAGCTTTTCTGGTAAGCAATGCTCGACTGAAATTCGTTGGACAGGTAAGTCTGGGGTTTCACTGCGTTGTATTTCACAAAATTGCTGGTGATAATATTCACGTTGGCCGAAAAATGGCTGCTGGGGTGTGTGGTCGGGTCCTGGCTAAAAGTCCATCCTATCCTAAAATCTCTGGTGTTGTGATAATCCGGGTCTCCTTTGTGATTAATAATGTTCCTTCCCAAAGAGAGAGATAAAGACCCGCTGTACTTGTACCTTTTCCGGTAATTAAAAACAGGAGCCACTCTCCAGCTTCCTCCCGTATAAATGTCACCGGTAATTTTCAACGTCACATAATCGTTGATGTACCAGAAAAAACCACCACCTTCGAGATAGAACCCGCGATTGGCCGATTCACCATAAGTGGGCACAATCAATCCGCTTTTTCGTTTGGGATTATTGGGGAAAATACCAAAAGGCAAAGCAAGGGGTAAAGGCACTCCTTCCAATTCCATATAAACGGGACCGGTAACAATCAATTTATTGGGTATAACCCGTGCTTTGCCAAATTTAAATTCATAATCAGGGGGCTGGCGGTCGCAGGTAGTAAAATACCCGCTTTTTATGTTGAAAGAACTGTTGGGCATACGTTTCACCAGATTACTGTATAAAAAACCCTGGCTTTGCTTGGTCCGCACATCGTGCACAATACCTTTTCTTGTTACAAAGTTATAAGTCATCTCTTTGGCCTGAAAAGTTTCATTCCCCTGTTTAAAAACAGGCATTCCCACAATTTTGCCGGTAGAATCTTTCACGCCCCTGGCAAAAATAGTGTTGTTATTGAAATTAACGGCAATATAAGCTGCTTTCAAGTCTATATCGCCATAAGTTACCTCTGCATTGCCCCAAAGATAGACTTTCTTATGGGCCAGGTCCTGCACGATGGAATCATCGGCATGCCGCACCAGTTCATGTTCAAGTTTTAGTGGGGGAGACTTTTTGGCAGAGTCGGCCCTGGAAAGAGTATCTGTTTTTTGCAAAGTATCGCCGGTGACAAGAGTTGTTGTATCAGAAGGATATGTCCAGGTTGTAGCATGAGCAGGAATAACTGCAAAAAGGGAAAAGCAGATAAGCCATACTGATGTTAATAATTTCCCGGATAAATTTCTTTCAAACAAAATCTTTCTTTTACTTTTGTTTATAATAATTGTCTCTATGACATCTTTTGCAAATATAGGGTCTATATTTAAAACTGGCTTTCCTAAACGCCGGCTTTTCATAACTATTGTGCTAACGGCACTTTTTTTGTTACCGGCAACAGCTTTTGCCCAACGTTCGGTGAAGGATTTTACTATTGTGATCGATCCGGGCCATGGAGGAAAAGATCCCGGTGCTTCGGGAAAACACTCTCACGAAAAAAACATTACACTGGCCATTGCACTAAAACTGGGTTATTTTATTCGCAAATACATGCCGGATGTCCGTGTTATTTTTACGCGTACCACTGACCGCTTCGTTCCTTTATACAAACGAGCCCAGATTGCTAATGAAAACCATGCCAAACTTTTTATTTCCATTCATTGCAATTCGAGCCCCAGTCCAAAACCTTACGGTGCCGAAACATTTGTTCAGGGTTTATATAAAAACAAAGCGAACCTTGAAGTGGCAGAAAAAGAAAATGCGGCCATTTTATATGAAAAAAACCCGAAAAAATACAACGGTTTTGACAATTCGCCTGCGTCCTACATTTCGCTTAGTCTTTTTCAAAGCCCTTATTTAAAGCAAAGCCTCAATTTTGCCAACAAAATTGAACAACAGTTTAAAAAGGAGGGACGCTATGCCCGGGGCGTGTTCCAGGCTGGTTTTGTAGTGCTTTGGCGTACTACCATGCCCAGTGTTTTAGTAGAAACAGGTTTTTTAAGTAATCCCAAAGAAGAAGCTTTTCTGTTATCAGCAAAAGGCCAAACGGAAATAGCATATGCCATTTACCGTGCTTTCAGGGAATATAAAACAGAATATGAGAAAGAAAACGGTATTGTTCATTCAAGCAGCAAAAAACCAGTTATTTCTCCACGGAAAAAACCACTTATTGATTACCGGGTACAATTTTTTACCTCTTCGCGGGCTGTTCGTAACCCTGCAATACGATTTAAAAAATTACCGGATGTAACCTATTATAAGGACAACGGCCTGTTCAAATACACTACAGGTCATTTTTCCAGTTTATCCCAGGCCGTTTCACGACAAAGTTATGCACGGCGCAAAGGATATTCCGGCGCATTTGTGGTTGCTTTTTACAAAAATCAGCGTATCAGCCTGGACCGTGCCAGGGAAATTGAAAAGAGGGGATACTGATAATTTTGTACTTTTGTTAAAACTTTATTAGCATAAAATCGTTTTAATAAAAAACTTAAGATTGTGAAAAGATCTACTATAATTTACATTGGCGCCACCTTTGTCCTCGCCATAATAATTTTTATATGGGGATATAATTATTTAAAGGGAAGGGACTTATTTTCAAAACAAACAATTTTGTACAGCCGTTATCATAAGGTAGACGGGTTGGTTGCAGGAAATCCGGTGATGATTCATGGTAAACAGGTGGGGTCGGTGAACAAAATTTCCTTTACCCCTGACCATTCCGGTGATCTAATGGTCACTTTCATTATCAAAAACAGATTCCCCATTCCCAAAAACTCGATAGCCCGGATCGTCAATGCCACCTTGCTTGGCGCCAAATCCGTTGACCTGAAACTGGGAAACTCCAAAGAAGACGTAAAAAGCGGGGATACATTACGCGGAAGCGTGGAAGTTACCTTAAAAGAAGAAGTAAATTCGGCGTTGGCGCCCATGAAAG
>JALUYM010000256.1 GCA_027018745.1 Bacteroidales bacterium
CACACAACCATGGCCGGTAAAATCAATAAAAATCGGTTTGTTCTGTTTTTTGGAACAGGCAACAGCCTGTTTGTAATCGAAATACCCCTTTAAGCCAAGTGGTAAAGTCAGAAAAGAATGGTATTTGGGGGTTTCACAAATTTCTTTTGGCTCGGACCGGCCACCAGAACTTCCATAAACCTCCAAATTTTCCCGGACAATTTTGTTCATATCAAAGTTCATGGTAGACTGCGGCGGCAGATATCCTGACAAAGCTTTCAACGGGGCGCCA
Source organism: Bacteroidales bacterium (assembly GCA_027018745.1). GTDB lineage: Bacteria > Bacteroidota > Bacteroidia > Bacteroidales > F082 > Sulfidibacterium. Next base: position 272 of record JALUYM010000256.1, read on the forward strand.
AACATACCTGGAATCATGTACACCACAAAACTGAAGGTAAGTATGGCAAGCAGAAGTCGGGGAACCGTAACATGGGGTAAATCAGAATCGTATGCAAATTTAAGTTTACCCAGCAGATAAAGTCCCATAAGGAAGAAAATAACAATCCAAAGGGCAAGATAAACTTCCCGGTTGAGAATATGCCAATGGTAAGTTTGATCTGCAATGCTTAAAAATTTTAACCCCAGTGCAAGCTCGAGAAATCCCAGCACGACTTTCACCGAATTGAGCCAGCCGCCCGATTTGGGCAGATTGGATAGCCAAGACGGGAAAAAGGCAAACAGTGTAAACGGCAAAGCAAAAGCCAGTGAAAAACCAAACATGCCTATAATCGGTTTTAAAATCTGCCCTCCGGCCGATTCCACCAAAATAGTACCTACGATGGGGCCTGTACAACTGAAAGAGACCAACACCAGGGTCAACGCCATGAAAACCGGGCCAAAGAAACCGCCTTTGTCTGCCCGTTGGTCTGTTTTGTTTACTGCCCAGTGCGGCAGGGTGATCTCAAACATACCAAAAAACGAAAAAGCGAAAACCATGAAAACAAGGAAAAATATAATGTTCGGTATCCAGTTTGTACTAAGCCAGTTAGCAATATTGGGCCCGGCAATCACCGCCAGCACGGAACCGATGAAAGTATAAATAAGGATAATACTGATCCCATACATAAGGGCCTGCATTTTACCTTTGGCTTTGTCTTCCCCTTCTTTCATAAAAAAGCTTACCGTCATGGGAATCATAGGAAACACACAGGGAGTCAGGATACCGAGAAGCCCTCCTAAAAAAGCGAGGATAAAGAAACCCCATAAACCTTTCTTCCTTCCGCCAATGTTGATTTCATCTTTTCCGGAAATGGTATTTTCTTTACTAATGGTCGTTGTTTTTGCCACCTTTTTAACCTTTCCAAGGGGAAATGAAAAATCCAAATCCTGCGGTGGCAGACATTGTGTATCATTGCAACTCATGAAATTAATACTGCCTTTTACCACAGCTCCCGGGGTTTTCAACCTTACTTTCTGAACAAACCTGACACTGTCGGAATACCACTTGAGCTCCATGTTGAAATTCTTATCAAATTCCTGGACCACATGACCAATTTCTTTCACATTGCCGATAAGCGTATAATTGCTGTCCTTTTTAAAAGTAAAAGTGGTGGCCGGGGGTGCCTGGGGGATATGCTGCGAATAAAGATGCCACGGGGTATCAATATTGGCTTTAAAGATCAGTTTGTACTCATTACCGGAAATTTTTTGAGAGGAAAATGACCATTTGACAGGATTAAGGATTTGTGCCGAGGCTGAAACCACCATTAAAACCAAGGCTGCCAATAAAAAGGTAAAACGCTTCATATTCAAATATTGAAGTTTTTCAATGTCTGTTTAAATTGCTTTGCAAAAATAGGACGTTATTTCCTACAAAACCTTACGAAAACGTTTGATTTTTGGAAATATTTTAAAAAAAGCCTGCGATTTTAACATAAGTTAATAACCAGGATGTTTTTTGTCTTGCCGGTTACCCGGAAACGGTTAGAAGAGCGGTGTCCTATGATCCAGATAATTTCTTTTCCCGAAAGCAGTAACCAGCACTTTTCGCGTTCAAAACGGTTGATCTTTTCATCCGCAAAAAAATCGCTGAGCAGCTTTCTGCCGTGCATTCCAAACGGAACAAAACGGTCGCCCGGTTTCCAGTGCCGCAGTTTTAACGGCAGGACAAGCTTGTCTGCATCAAAATAAGCCTTGTTTTTGTCCGAAGAAAAAGAAAACCCCGGCGAATTTGGCAGTATCTCGAATTGCATTTTCACCGGTTTTGTCACCGGATGGCCCAGATCGTTTATGAGCACCTCTCTTCCGGTATCAGTACCTATTTCCATGATAATTAACTGGTTACGGTCGTTCAACAAAACGTATTTTTCAGCATAAAACAACTGTCCTGTTTGGTTGGACAGCAGCGCCCGGCAAAGGTCTTCCACAATGCTGCGGCTGAAACCGTAATCTTCCAAAAGAAAATAAAGCCAGGCAGCCCGGGGGTTCAAAGCGCGGAGCGTTTCTTTATCCAACCTGGCCTCTTTACCGGTTACCTGAAAAAGCCGGTTCTTTTTTTCTTCAAGCAGTTGCCGGAAAACGGTTTCCGTATTTTTCAGTTTTTCCAGGCTTTTAGATAGTGCCCGCGTGGCACCGGGAAATTCTTTTTCATAAAACGGAAGCAGACGGTGCCGGATGCGGTTGCGCTGGTAATCGTCCGATGCATTGGTGGCATCTTCGCGAAATGACAGCCCGTGTTTTCCGGCATATGCCATGATTTCCTTCCGGGAAGCGAACAACAGCGGACGAATAATGTTTTCGCGCAGGGGTAAAATACCTTTCAGGCCATCCAGGCCCGAACCGCGCAACAATTTAATGAAAAAAGTCTCGGCATCATCGTCTTTGTTGTGGCCAATGGCCAGTTTTTGAAAGTCCTGTTTATCCATGAGTTCGGCAAACCAGTCGTAACGCAACCGGCGGGCAGCCATTTCAATGCTGATTTTTTCTTTTTCGGCAAACGACCGGGTATCGCAGGTTTTCACAAAAACGGGCAAGCCGTATGAAGCAGCCAGCTTTCGTACAAACTGTTCATCGCCGTCGGATGCTTCGCCCCGTAATTGAAAATTACAATGCGCCACGGATAGTGAATACCCCGCCCGGAGCAGTAAATGCAACATTACCACCGAATCCACCCCCCCGCTGACCGCTACCAGGAGTTTTTCCTCCGGCTGACAAAGATGGTGCTGCGCAATATATTTTCGAAAGGATTCAAACATAATGGCAAAAGTAGGAAAAGCAATAAAATACTAATTGGCATAGAATTATTAAAGTCCTCACCGCGGACAGTTTAACTCTTTGCCCCGAATTTATTCGGAGGCAAAAGGAATTTTTCCATAATGCTGGTCCACTGGACGTATGTTTGCTTTTTGGAAATAAATTAGGTTATTTTGTTGGTGAGAGAAAAAAGAAATTGAAATTATTTTACGGGTCTGTGATTTTAAATCAACAGAAGAGATAGCCGCTTCGCGCCATATGCTCACCTTCCTAATTCCAAAACTTGTATTTTTGTCCGTTGATGTCAGAAAGAATTATGAATAATCAGGCATTCAGTAATGTTACAAACCCTGAACGCATCCGGATAAAAAGATTGAAGAAATGGAAAAAATCCTGTTGGAGCTAAAAAAGAGACTTTATGTTTATGTCTTTATTGTTTTCGTCCTTGCCCTTGTTTTAGGTTATTTTATTGATTTCAGGACCCTAAATATGAAGCCCATAAGTATTATCGCGGTTTTTATCATGCTCTATCCCATGCTCACAGGAATGGTTATTGAGAAGGTAAAAAAATCAAGCAGAAATTTCAAACTGATCACGGTAACGTTAACATTTGCCTATGTTATTGCATCTGTTACGGCTTTTATAATTTCAAGGAGCATACTAAAAAACAACCCGGACATTGCTTTTGCCCTGATTATGGTGGGAGCAATTCCGTGTTCAAATATGCTAATCGGTTGGTCGGGCATAGCTGATGCCAGTGTCGAGGATGCTCTTGTTATTGCGGTAGTAGGCCTGTTGCTTATTCCTGTTCTTTCACCTGTAATTCTTAAACTCAGCGGCGGTATTTTCGTTTCTTTTCATATAAAATCTCTTGTTATCATTCTTTTGTCATATATACTCATACCCCTGGTTTTGGGATTATTTACGAGAAGAATGATCATAAAAAAGAAGGGAACGGACTATTTTATACATATCAAAAAGATTTTTCCAGGCATCTCTTCCATAGGTATTTTACTGATCGTATTTTCTTCTGTTGCAAAAGTTTCCAGGGTTGTAATAGGAAAACCTGTTCTGTTTGGTCTTGTACTGGCAGGTCTCCTCTCCTATTATCTTGTCCAAACATTCCTTTCTTTGTTCGTGGGGAAATTACTCAAATTTAAATATGAGCAGGGAATGATACTTATTCTCGGGGCGACAGCCAGTTCACAGGCTATATCACTCAGTGTGGCAGCCACGATGTTTCCTGCTCTCACTGTTTTCGCGTTATCATTCAAACCTTTATTGCAAGTCCTTTATATCATGCTTTTAATATATGGTATGGGGCCGTGGATAAAAAAGTTTTTGGGATCAGAAAAGAAAAAAATGAGGGAGGGCGTAAATTCAATTAAAAATTAGCCGAATGTGGTCCTAAGTATGGTAGTATCTTACAAAAGTTACAATTGTTGAAACGGTAAATCCTCGGAATAGAAAAAGAGATACAGAACTTAATAGATTCCCGGCAGCAGGTAAAAACCAAGGTTGAAAATATAACCAAAACCAGCGCACAAACAGCCTAATGCTCATCGTAATGACGGAGGTTTTTTACCCCTTTTCTCGCCCGTGTTTGAAACGTGGGTGTATTTATCTAAACAATGAATAATCAACGACTATTTCTCCCCGAACCGTTCAAAAATCTTTTCTTTTGCCGCCTTATCCAGTAACCGCACCATGTTGGTACTTCCTTTCACGCCGGCATGGGACCCCATGGTCACAATGTATGGCTCGTCTTTTTTTACTTTCTGCAAAAATTGGTACATCATGCGGTTTTCACTTTCATCCAAATCAATACAAAAATTCTTTTCGACTCCCCAGACCAATGCCAGCCTGTGGCTCACTTTTTCATCGAAAGTAACGGCAAATAATGGTTTTCGCGGCCTGAACTTGGCTATTTGCCGGGCTGTATAACCGGAAGTGGTAAAAGATACAATGGCTTTGCAGGGAACATCTCCCGCAATTTCTGCCGCAGCGTGGGCAAAACCTTCGGTTTTATCCGGTTTGATTTCCCTGATTTTCGGCAGGTGGTTTTGCGTATCCATCAATGCTTTCACCATCACTTCCACAGCCTCTACGGGAAAAGACCCCACTGCCGTTTCATCAGAAAGCATGACAGCATCTGTTCCATCGTACACAGCATTGGCAATATCGGATATCTCCGCCCTGGTGGGCGAAGCAGAATGCAACATGGAAGTCAGCATTTGGGTAGCTGTTATAACCGGTAATGCCCGTTCGTTGGCTTTTTTGATCATCTCTTTTTGCAGGCCGGGAACGGAAAAAATACCGGCTTCCACTCCGAGATCGCCGCGGGCTACCATGATACCGTCGGTAACATCCAAAATCTCATCCAGGTTCTTAATGGCTGCTTTTCTTTCTATTTTGGCAATGATCCAGGCATCCGAACCATTTTCGGTGAGAATCTTTCGTGCTTCAAGAATATCTTTGGCTGTTTCCACAAAAGAAACTGCCACAATGTCAATTCCTATTTGAGCGGCAAATTTCAGGTCATTTTTGTCCTTGTCCGTCAGCGCTGACATTTTAATGCCCGATTTGGGAATGTTCACCCCCTTTCCTTCACGCAGTTGTCCGCTGGTCAGGGCACGCAATGTCAGCTTGTCGCCGGTTTTCTTTTCCACTTTTGCCTTGACCGTACCATCGGCAAAATAGACTTCATCGCCTTTTTCTAACTGGTCGATGATATGCGGATAGGTAATACTGAAAGCCTCGCCAGAGGGTTTTTTCGACATAACAATCCTGTCGCCTTTGGAAATTTCACGGCTCTCTTTCATCCCTTTTATCCGGATCTTCGGCCCGCAAATATCCTGCATCACAGCCACTTCTTTGCCGAGTTCTGCAGCACAATTTCTGATGAGTTTAAAATTTTCATAATGGCTTTCGTGTGTTCCGTATGAAAAATTGAGCCGGAAAACATTGACACCGGCTTTAATGAGTTTACAAACCATTTCCCTGCTTTTGCTCACAGGCCCTAATGTTGCGACAATTTTAACTTTGCGTCCCATAGTTTTCTTTTTTTTGCAAAATAAAACATTAATTTCACGCAAAATAAATTTAATTCATCGCGATACGAAAATGTTGATAACAAAAGACAATTTAAATATAATCAATGAAATACTACCCGTGAAGCAGGTGGTTTCGCTGGTGCCTTCCCTTACGGAAACGATAGCATATTTCGGGGGCTCTTCAAAACTGGCCGGTGTCACCCGCTTTTGCAAATACCCGGAAAACATTCGGCATAAAACCGCCGTCATAGGCGGGCCCAAAGATTTTAATGTGGAAAAAATACTTTCGTTCAGTCCGGATGTGGTTGTCGCCGTGAAAGAAGAAAACGACAAAGACCGAATTTTACAACTGGCAGAAAAGTTACCTGTGATTTTGTTCGACATTGTACATTGGGAAGACGCACTTGAGATGATAAAAATATCGGGAACTCTTGTTGGAAACGGCAAAAAAGCTGAACGGAAAGTCTCGGAAATTGAAAAGCATTTCAACAGCATGACTTCGCCCCGGCACCGGTCCAAATGTCTCTACCTGATTTGGAAAAAGCCATGGATGGCAGCAGGAAAAGAAACCTTTATCAATGAGATGCTGCAATGGGCCGGTTTTGAAAACATGGCGGAAGGCCGTTATCCGGAAACAACAGAAAAAGATTTTTCACGGGCGGAAGTACTGCTGCTTTCATCAGAACCTTTCCCGTTTAGGGAAAAAGAGGCCGAAGAATTAAAGCACCGTTATCCGGACAAAAAGGTCATGTTGGTGGATGGTGAAATGTTCAGTTGGTATGGCATCCGGATGTTACAGGCAGCGGATTATTTCAGGAGTTTGAGGGAGGAAAACCACTAACGGGACAAAGGATTTCACCAAGGGAACACAAAGGATTTGGTTAACTTTTCAGTCCGGATAACCTTTCAGCTTGGGCAATAGCTGAAAGGTTGAGTATTGATTCAAAAATCAAGACTCCTCCGCGTTTGAAACAAGGAGGTTCTATTTAACGCATTTACAATGCATTACCTGACAATAACCTTGCATAATGCCTTTGGGACAAATACCCGGGGTAAATACGCCCGCGTTTCAAACGGCGGGCGAGAACAGCGTTTTCGAAGGTTCACGCTAAAAGTACAAAGCAGTATGGCTACAAGTTTTGCGTTTTATGCGTTAAAGTTTTGCGCACTTTGCGTGAAATCTCCTTTTTGTTCAGCCTCTGTGCCAAATACCCGCAACCGGCCACCTAAAAGGACTTATGGCTTGGCAATCCGACCACCGGATTGGAAATCCTGTTGCCCTCCTGGTCGCGATGACCCGCCTGAATGATGCAGTCGGGCAGGCAAATCACGACCAGCACAAACTTTATAAACGACTAATATTCAATACGCAGAGATTCTTCTCCTCCGTTAGTGGATCAGAATGGCAATCATCTCCGGGTTTACAAAGACCCGAAAAAGTTTCCCCCGCTTCTGATTTCTAAAATCCCCCTTCCCTGGTGTCCAATAATCCATAAAAAAAGCTGTCCGCCAGAGGCAGACAGCTTTAAAATCATTATGAAAAATACAATCAGTCTATTTCCCAGGTGTTTCCGCTGTTAAGCAAATCGTCCACATTTTTGTATGGAGAAACCTGTTTTTCGTGTTCCACGGAATTCCAGATGGCATCTTCCAACGTTTCGGACTTTACCGAACGGATCACACCGAGGGCTGCCGGAAATTCCGGAGGTGCCATACTGGCCAGCATCATGTGGATACCGGCATCTTCGGTGGTCGGGTCATGCACCAAAATATCTTTTTCTGTAATTCCGTTTTCGCCAAGTTTGACAACTTTTAAACGTGTTCCTTCTAAGATAATACCTTTTTCCTTGTTTTTGCCGAAAAGCATGGGTTTGCCGGCTTCAAGAATTAACTGGTTGTCATATTTGGTATCGCGCCCGGTAATCAAAGCATGAATTTTATTATTGAAAATCACACAGTTCTGCAAAATCTCAATAATGGAAGCACCGTGATGCAAAGCTGCTTCAAGAAATACTTCCTGCATAAGTTTCGGATTGGTATCCACCACACGGGCAAAGAATTTGCCGCGGGCACCGATGACCAGTTCTCCGGGGTTAAAAGGCGTTTCAAAAGTTCCCTGCGGGGAAGTTTTGGTTTTTTGTCCTTTGGGTGTAGTAGGCGAATACTGTCCTTTGGTTAATCCGTAAATTTTATTGTTGAACATCAAATAATTGATATCCGGATTACGGCGGGCGATATGAATAAAGTGGTTACCACCGATAGCCATGGAATCACCATCGCCGCTGATCATCCAAACACTCAACTTAGGGTTGGTCAATTTGATACCCATTGCCAGTGCAGCAGCACGTCCGTGGATACCATGGATACCATAAGTATTCATATAATAAGGAAAGCGGGAGGAACATCCGATACCGGAAACCACTACAAAATCTTCCTTTTTATAACCCATTTTTTGTCCCACCACGGGGAAAACATTTTCCACTGATTTCAGAATGGCATGGTCGCCGCAACCGGGGCACCATTTTACCATTTGATCGCTTTCAAAATCCTGTTTTGTCAGCTGTACTTCCTGAGGTTCTATTTTTTGTTCCATGATATTATTCGTTTAAAAGTGCTTCAAACCTGGTTTTTAATTCCGACACCATAAAAGGCAGTCCCTGCACTTTGTTGAACTGTTCGTATTTAAATTCCGGATGTTTCATACGCAGGTAATTGGCAAACTGCCCCATGTTGTTTTCACAAACAATGATTTTTTTGAACCCGGAAAAAACCTCATGGGTATTTTTAGGCAACGGCATAATGTGTTTAAACTGTACCATGCTGACCGATTTTCCTTCTTCCCGCATTTCTTCAACAGCTGTCAGCAACACGCCGTAAGTGCTGCCCCATCCGACAACCAGCAAATCGCCTTTGGTATCCCCATCTATTTTCAATTCAGGGATATCATCGGCCACCCTGTCCACTTTTGCCTGGCGCAGTTCGACCATTTTTTGGTGGTTCAACGGATCCTGTGACACATTTCCTGTAATATCTTCTTTTTCCAGTCCGCCGAGGCGGTGGCGCAAACCGGGTGTTCCGGCAATAGCCCACTGACGAGCCAATGTTTTCGGATCGCGTTTGTAAGGTTTGTAATCAATGTCGTTGGGTTTGGCCACCGGAGGATGAATTTCCGGAAGGTCGGCCACACGCGGAATTTTAAAAACTTCCGAACCGTTGCCAATGGAACCATCCGTCAGCAAAATAACCGGTGTCATGTGTTCCATGGCCAGCTTGGCAGCTTCATAAGCCGAATAAAAAGCATCGGCAGCGCCGGTGGCGGCCATCACAATGCAGGGGGCTTCTCCGTTACGGCCAAACAAAGCCTGCAACAGGTCTGATTGTTCCGATTTGGTAGGCAGGCCGGTAGAAGGACCTCCGCGTTGCACATCAACAATAACCATAGGAAGTTCTGTCATAACAGCCAGACCTATGGCTTCACTTTTCAATGATAATCCGGGACCTGAAGTGGTTGTTACGGCCATAGCACCTGCAAAACTGGAGCCAATGGTGGAAACCACACCGGCAATTTCATCTTCGGCCTGTTGGGTAATACAAGCAAATTGTTTATGTTTTGAAAGCTCCTGCAGAATGTCTGTAGCCGGGGTAATGGGATAAGAACCGAGATAAATGTGGTGTCCCGACCGTTCAGAAGCAGCCAGAAGCCCCCACGCCGTAGCCAGGTTTCCGGTAACATTGCGATAGCGTCCTTTATTTAAAGGGGCTTTTTGGATGCGAAAAGTGTTTTTGAAAACTTCCAGCGTTTCGGCATAATTGTAACCGGCTTCCAACACCTTTTTATTGGCTTCTACAACCAGCGGGTTCTTTTTGAACTTATTTTCAAAAAAGGAAAAAGTCTTGGTATAATCCCTGTTAAACAGGTAGAAAATAATTCCCAAGGCGAACATGTTTTTCGATTTGAGGACCGATTTGTTGTCCAGGTCCAGATCTTTCACTGCTTCTTTGGTAAGTGTGTTCAAAGGGGCTTCCACCAAAAGATGGCCAACCAGGGTGTTGTCTTCAAGCGGATTATTTTCCCAACCGGCTTTCTCCAGGTTTTTTTCATTAAACTCCTCGCTGTTAACAATAATGATAGCATCTTTCTTTACCCAGCGCAGGTTGGCTTTCAAGGAAGCCGGGTTCATGGCCACCAGTACATCGGCCAGATCACCCGTAGTATGGATATCCTTATGCCCGAAGTGAATTTGAAATCCGGAAACCCCGGAGACAGTTCCCTGTGGTGCCCTTATCTCTGAAGGGAAGTCCGGAAAGGTGGCAAAGTCGTTGCCTGCAAAAGCTGTTGAATCGGAGAACAAGCTGCCTGTAAGCTGCATACCATCACCGGAATCTCCCGCAAACCTTACAACCGCCTCTTCGATCTCAACGATTTTATCTTTTTTCGTTGTCATAAAATTACGTTTTATTGATTACGGCAAAAATAAATTAAATCTTTTCCCGTGCGCTATGTTAACCTGTTTTTTTTAAAACGTTTGAAAAATCATATATAATCAAAAAACATTTGTTTTTAATTTGATTATCAATGTCTTATAAAAGGATATTGTGATAAAAAAACAGGAGCTTTTCGTAAATTATAAACAATCTAAATTCAAAAGCAAACTTATTGTTGATAATTTAAATTTCTTAAAAATTAGTTTTTCTTGGCAGAACTTGTTATTTGTTTTCCCAATCCTGCTATATTTGCCCCGTTAATTTTAAAAAAACGAAACTATGGCATACAAAATTGATCCTGATCTGTGTACCGCATGTGGTACCTGTATAGATGAATGTCCCGTAGAAGCTATTTCCGAAGGGGATGTTTATGTAATCGATCCCGACTTATGCACCGATTGCGGTGCCTGTGCTGATGTTTGTCCCGTTGAGGCCATTCATCCCGAATAATCAAAACATTTTTAAGTTTAAAGGAGCCCTGACAGAATCGTCGGGGCTTTTTTGTTTTGAAGTTGTTTAAAGTTAACTCATTATTACTAAGTACTATATAAACCAAATGAGCAAATTCTTATTCATTTTTCCCTATTCGATTATTCTATT
>JALUYM010000257.1 GCA_027018745.1 Bacteroidales bacterium
CTAAAAATATTCAGGATTTTGAAAATCCGGCACACTTTATGTTGTATTTACAGGGGATGAAATTAGATTGTCGGGGCAGGAAAAATCTTTTGCGCAAAGGTTTTTTTCATCCTATAAAAAAATGATGTATTTTCGTAAGCCTGTAGAACAATGAAAAAACAAGTTACCATAAAAGATATTGCCGAGAAACTGGGATTCTCAGTTTCGACGGTTTCGCGGGCACTGAAAGACCATCCGGATATTAGTATAAAGACCCGCGAAGCAGTGAAAGAATTGGCTAAGCTACTGGGTTATAAGCCAAATCGCATTGCCCTGAACCTGAAAAACAGTAAAACATATACCATTGGCCTCCTGGTTCCCGAAACTCAGCACTATTTCTTTTCTACCATTATTAACGGTATTGAAGAAGTAGCATATGAAAACAATTATAATGTCATGGTGTTTCAGTCAAACGATAAATACATGCGTGAGGTACTGAACATTCAGGCGCTTTTGTCGAACCGCGTAGATGGTGTGTTGGTTTCATATGCTAAAGAAACACGGGATTTTTCCCATTTTCAACAAATTATCGACAACGAAATTCCGTTGGTCTTTTTTGATCGTATTAAAAAAGACCTGCATGCCGACACGGTTTCTGTTGATGACTACCATGGCGCTTTTCAGGCAGTGAGTTATCTTTTAGGGAAAGGATGCCGGCGCATAGCCATTTATTCTGCCCCGCAACATCTTCTTCTCGGCCAAAACCGGTTAAGAGGTTACAAGGATGCTTTGGAAAAAAACGGGATCCCTTTTAACAAAGATTTGGTATATTCGTGTGATACTTATCAGGATGCTATCAAAATTTCGAGGAGTATCTTTAAAAAGAAAGACATGCCGGATGGGCTTTTTGCTGTAAACGACATGACAGCCCTTGGTGCTATGAAAGCTGCCCGCAAACTGGGTATTTCTATTCCCGAAGAGCTGAAAATAGTCGGATTTGAGAATAGCCTGAGCTCTTCCATTTGTGACCCTGAATTGACAACCGTTGATCAGTTTGGTTTTGAAATGGGGAAAAAAGCTACCAAATTATTGTTAAAACGTATCGAGCAGAATTCTTTTGATTATACACCCGAGCACCTCCAAATTAAGACACAACTCATCGAAAGGGGTACCTGTTGAGAACATCTTTTCTTTAATTTACAGAAAAATCTCCGGCCATTTTAGCCTTAAATCAGACAAAAATTATCCCTTTTTATTCAATTTTTGAAACTTTTCTAAGGGAAACCCTTAGATGGGGAAGTGTAGTGCAAACGTTTTAAATGACTATAAACCAATAAAGGCCGAAGATATACTAATAAAAACACGTAGTCTTTTTGAGGAATGTGTAAAATTCCCTTTTTTTTGGTTGATATTTACAGTGTGAATTCGGGGTGGAGATCCCGGAACACATCACTCGCAAATCGATGATAAAGTTTTGTTGCGGTTTGCAGAGAGATAAGCTGTAATTGTCCATTCAAAAAGTCCCGGTGAAAACCGGGATTTTTTGTTTTTTTATCCTTTGTTCCACTCCCAATTTTCTTAAAAAGATATAAATGAATGGGAAAAAACGGCAGAAATTCTAACCTTTTAACCATTAAAAAAACAGAATATTGTTTTTCCTGGGGGAATACATGGCATACCTAAAGAAAAATCCGAATTTTAACAGGCAAAAGTCAGTTTCATATTTTTTATATCTTTGTGCGCTTTTTGGAAAAAGTTCCCTCTATGAAAAACAGAAAAGAAATTGTTCTGATTACAGGTGCTACCAGTGGAATCGGGCTTGCTTGCGCCAATGTATTTGCAGAACACGGTCATCCCCTGATTATTACCGGAAGGCGGGCTGACAGGTTAAACAGCATTTCAACAAAACTTGTACGTGAGTATTCGGTTAAGGTACTGACGCTTAACTTTGATGTAAGAGACAACCGCGCTGTACAAAAAGCCATTTACAATTTACCGGAAGAGTGGAGTGAAATCGGAATATTAATTAACAATGCTGGCCTTGCCGTGGGGTTAAACTCTATTCAGGATGGTGAAATTGATGACTGGGAACGGATGATAGATACCAACATAAAAGGTTTGTTGTACGTAACCCGTGCTGTTCTGCCAGGTATGATAAACCGGAATGCAGGCCACATTATCAATATCGGTTCCATAGCAGGAAAAGAAGTTTACCCTTTTGGGAATGTTTATTGTGCCACAAAACATGCTGTTGATGCCCTCACCAAAGGTATTCGTATAGATACGGTAAAACACAATATTAAAGTTACCCAGGTTGCACCTGGTGCAGTAAAAACCGAATTTTCAGTAATCCGTTTTAAAGGCGACGAAGAAAAAGCAGACAATGTTTACAAGGGTTACGAGCCCTTGCATCCTGAAGATATTGCCGAAGTAACTTACTTTTCCACCACGCTTCCTTCTCATGTCAATATTAATGATATGGTAATCATGCCGACGGCACAGGCCAGTGCAACCATTTTAAATAAAGAATAGTTTTGTTGTGACGGACTCAAAATAATCTAACCAAAAACCAAAGGCATGGAGATTAAACGTCTTTTCGATATTCTTCCTTATTACGAAACTTCTTTTAAGCCAAAAGAGGATGTGCTGGCAGGAAAAGAAAATGGAAGATGGGTAAAGTACGATATTAAAACCATCCGTGAACTGGCTGATAATATCAGCTACGGTTTGTTAAAACTGGGCGTAAAAAAAGGAGATAAAATAGCGACTATTTCTCCTAACAGGCCTGAATGGAATATTATAGACATGGCCATTCTGCAGATTGGGGCCATTCATGTTCCCATTTATCCTACTATTAGTGAGAGTGATTACCGATTTATCTTAAAACATTCGGAAGTAAAGTACATTTTTGTTTCCGGATGGGATCTTTTTCGGAAAATTAAACATATCGTTCCCGATATCCATACTGTAAAAGGGGTTTACACTTTCAAACATTTTGATGAAGTTCCCCACTTGCAGGAACTTATTGAGTATGGAAAACAAAATTCAGCACCTGAAAAGCTGGAAGAAATAAAAAACAGTATTACACCAAATGATATTGCCACAATTATTTATACTTCCGGAACCACCGGTGATCCCAAAGGTGTTATGCTTACGCACAAAAATATTTTGAGCAATGTCATGCATTTATTCCATATTTTTCCGGTTGACGAAACCTGTCGTGCAGTGAGTTACCTGCCCCTCTGCCATGTTTATGAAAGGACTAATGTTTACATCCTGCTTTATCTTGGCGTATCCATTTATTATGCTGAGAACATGGCAACCATTGCTCAGAACATACAGGAAATAAAACCGCACATTCTTACTACTGTTCCCCGGTTACTTGAAAAGGTTTATGATAAGATACTTGCCAAAGGAAGAAATCTAAAGCCGGTTCCCCGGTGGTTGTTTTTTCAGGCAGTAGCTTTGGGTGACCAATTCGAATATGGTATTAAAAATCCGGTTTTTCATGCCAAACGAAAATTTTTTGACAAGTTGATTTATGTAAAATGGCGGGAAGCACTGGGAGGAAATATGCGTGCTGTTGTTTCGGGGGGCGCTGCCATCCAACCGCGGTTGGTAAAAGTATTCAACACAGCCGGTATCCCGTTACTTGAAGGATACGGTATGACCGAAACCTCTCCGGTAATTGCTGTCAATACTTTTAATCCGGGAGAAAGCAAAGTGGGCACAGTGGGTGTACCGTTGAAAAACTTGCAGGTTAAAATTTCGGAACGGGGAGAAATACTTGTAAAAGGCGACAGTGTCATGGCTGGTTATTATAAAAACCCGGAACTTACCAAAGAAACGGTTGTTGATGGCTGGATGCATACCGGTGACCGTGGTACTGTTGATGAAAATGGTTTATTGAGAATTACCGGACGTGTGAAAGAAATTTTTAAAACTTCCATGGGAAAATATATTTCTCCCCAACTGATTGAAAATAAGTTTAAAGAATCACCATTTATCGACCAGATCATTGTTATTGGTGAGAACCAGAAATTTGCTGCTGCACTCATCGTCCCCGATTTTGAATACCTGAAAAACTGGTGCCACGAAAAAGAAATCCCTTTCGGGGAAAACGAAACTATTATTAAACAACCCGAGATCATTGCCCGTTTTAAAAGGGAAGTTAAAGAGTACAACAAAAATTTTGGAGATACCGAAAAAATTAAAAAATTTGAATTGCTCAATCACGAGTGGACCATTGATACGGGAGAAATAACAGCCAACCTGAAACTGAAACGCGCTTATATTCATCAAAAATATGCTGATATAATAAAGGGTATTTTTAATAATTGAAAATTTTTTCAGGAAACAACGCTGAAGATCCATTCTTTCAACGGTCCGTATGAGTTGGCGTCTGTCACGCCAATTCCCTTGCTTTTTAAATCAAGCTGACGAAGTCCCGAAATAATTTTTTTGAGTTTTGCCGGACTGTAATTTTGGGCTGCTGTACGAAAATCTTTTACAAAAAAAGGAGAAATGCCCAGCTTTGCCGCAATTGTGTTGTTGTTTTCGTTTTTTAATTGATGATACAACAACACATTCATAAAATAGTTGAACAGCAGAACATTAATCATCTGTAACGGGTTCTGTTTCGGGTTAAATTCAAAGTATTGGACAATGCGCAATGCATGATAGAGATCCCGTTTGCCTAAAGCATTTCTGAGCTCGAAAACATTATAATCTTTGCTGACACCTATGTTTTGTTCAACAATATCTTCGGTAATAGCCTCTCCGGGTTGGAGGTTAATAATCAGTTTACGCAGTTCGTTGTCGATGCGTGAAAGATTGGTACCCAAAAATTCGGCAAGCATAATTACCGATTTTGGAGTAATGGTATAACCCAGCATGTGAACCCGTTCTGAAATCCAATCGGGAATTTTGTTGTCATAAATCCTGGTCGACTCGAAAAGCACCACTTTTTTCGACTGGCTCAATCGTTTATACAGCGTTTTACGCTTGTCTAATCTTTTGTATTTATAGTTGATAACCAGGATAGTAGATTCCAGTGGGTTTTCAAAATAATCCAGCAGGGGATCCAAATTTTGAATATTTTGGGCTTCTTTGACAATAATGACCTGGTAATTACCCATCATGGGAAAACGGCGGGCCAGATCGGATATGTCCTGCGCCGTAACATCCAGACCGTAAACTATGGTTTGATTAAATTCCCGGGAAGGTTCATCCAGTGCATTTTTCTCAATAAAATCAGTTAATTCATCAATATAAAACGGTTCTTCCCCGTAAAAAAAATAAACAGGACTATAAATTTTCTTTTTTAAAGCATCAAAAATCTCAATTGCTTTCAATGGGGTTAAAATCTAAGATGTTTGACGGTAAGGCCTTTGTTGATCAATTGTTCCAATGATTTAATTCCTATTTTCACATGCGTTTCCACAAATTGTTCGTTTACTTTTCGGTCACTTTCAGATGTTTTAATACCCTCGGGAATCATGGGTTGGTCAGTTACAAGCAGCAGGGCTCCCGTAGGAATTTTATTGGCAAAACCTGCCGTAAAAATGGTGGCTGTTTCCATGTCAATAGCCATACTTCGGGTTTTTCGCAGAAGTTTTTTGAATTTCTGGTCATGTTCCCAAACACGGCGGTTGGTGGTAAATACCGTTCCTGTCCAATAGTCACGTGAAAAATCACGAATTGTGGTTGAAATGGCTTTTTGTAAACTAAAGGCCGGAAGTGCCGGTACTTTGGCAGGCAGATAATCGTTAGAAGTCCCTTCTCCCCGGATAGCCGCAATGGGCAAAATCAAATCGCCAACCTGGTTTTTCTTTTTCAGGCCTCCGCATTTACCGAGAAACAGTACTGCTTTGGGATCAATGGCCGTGAGCAGGTCCATGATGGTGGCGGCATTGGGGCTGCCAATACCAAAATTAATCATGGTAATATCGCCTGAAGTTACTGCCATCATTGGTTTGGTACGATCGTGAATATCCACATGATACCATTGGGCAAACAGTTCAAGGTACTGGGTAAAATTGGTCAGTAAAATATATTTTCCAAATCCTTCCAAAGGCATGCCGGTATAACGCGGCAACCAGTTCATAACAATTTCTTCTTTTGTCTTCATGTGATCTGTTTCATGCAAAAATAATCAAACTCGTGAAACGGGAAGATTCCCTTTTTACTTTTCCCCGGTTTAAGTTATAAAAAAAGCCCGGAAGAAACCGGGCTTTTTTTAAATATCCACTAATTTTATTTTTCTTCCATCGGGGGAATAACGCTGACATAAGAGCGGTTGTTTTTCCGTTTACGGAATTCCACAACACCGTCTTTCAAAGCAAATAGTGTATGATCTTTTCCCATTCCCACGTTTAAACCGGGATGATGAACGGTTCCTCTTTGACGGACAATGATGTTCCCGGCATTGACGATTTGACCGCCGTAAATTTTTACACCTAATCTTTTACTTTCCGATTCGCGTCCGTTATGGGAACTCCCCATTCCTTTTTTATGAGCCATTTTTTAAGTTTTTTGCGTTAAAAAGTAATTTTTTCAATCAAAACCTTACTCAAATCCTGACGGTGTCCGGACTCTTTCTGATAACCTTTTCTTCTTTTTTTCTTGAAGACTTTAACCTTGTCTGCCCGAACATGGGATAGGATTTTACCGTTTACTTTTGCTCCTTCCACATGGGGGGTGCCTACATTTACTTTGCCTTCATTGTCTACTAATAGAACCTGGTCGAATTCAACAGGGGCACCTTCTTCTCCTTCAAGTCGGTTGACAAAGATCTCCTGACCTTGTTCAATCTTAAACTGCTCTCCGGCTATATTAACAATTGCGTACATTC
This sequence comes from Bacteroidales bacterium, assembly GCA_027018745.1. GTDB lineage: Bacteria > Bacteroidota > Bacteroidia > Bacteroidales > F082 > Sulfidibacterium. The sequence goes on from JALUYM010000257.1 coordinate 6,833, forward strand.
TGATTTGTGTTTTTTTACTGTCAAAATTGGAGGTGCAAAAATACTAAAAAAATCTAATTAACAACTTTTTGTTACTTATTTTTTGTAAGATTGTTTTCCTTATTTGGTTTAAATTTTAAGCGGGGCCTTGCATTCACCAAAAATACCCCTGCTAAAATAAGGACCATCCAGAAAAAGTAAGCGGGGGTAAACCTTTCTCCATCCAAAACTCCCCACATGATAGCTACAACAGGAACAACATAAGTGACGGAAGAGGCAAAAACCGGACTGCTTAGTTTTATCAGTTTATTAAAAGCAATCAGCGCCAAACCGGTACCCACAACTGATAAAATAGACAGATAACCCATTGCTTTCCATGGTTGTGACCGGGTCCAAAGCATATGGGGTACACGTGTGAAAAGCAGCACGTACAATAAGGTTGGGATTCCTATGTAAAAAAAGGTCATGACCGTGATTTGCAGGGAATCAATTCCTTTAAAAAATTTTTTTATCAAATTAACATTGATGGCATAACAAACCGAAGCGATGACAACAAGGAAAGAATACCAAATATCTCCATCCAAATGTCCGTTGGAACTGGCAAGAATTAATCCAACGGCACCGGCTAAACCGACAACGACTCCTAACACGTTTACCCATCTGGTCTTGAACCCATAAAAAGCCAGGCCTATGAGTAAAGTAAACAAAGGAGTAAGCGAATTCAGGGTTCCTGCCAGTCCGCTTTCAATACGGGTTTCGGCAATGGCAAATAAAAGTGCCGGAATGACACTGCCAACAATTCCGGAAATAAGCAAAGGCCAGAAATATTTTTTATCAATATTTTTAATGTATTTGAAAGCGAAAGGCAATAAAAAAAGAAAAGTGATGGTCACACGCAGCAGACCTACTTCTGTGCCGGTAAAAGAGATAAGAGCAAGCTTCATGAGAATGAAAGAGCTGCCCCAAGTTAGCATGAGGCCAAAAAGGATCAGCCAGGAAAGCCAGTGTTGTTTTGATTGTTGTTCCATATTTCTTTGTCTGCAAAAGTAAACATTCGCAGCCGGTTTTTTTCTTTATTGTCTTGTGACCTTTGCCTAAAAACAGGGAGAACCCCATGAAGTTTTCTCTCTTCAAAACTAAAATTTCCACTCTTGTATCTCTTTACTGCAAAGGAATTCTTATTTTTTAAGGCAAGAAAATATGCAGGTCTTACAATACCTTATTTCAATCGTTTGCAAATAAATTTTCAATCAATATAAAGGGAAGGCAAACTAAAAATTGGCTATTTGTATCAACTTGGTTATCAATGCATCACCAATTACCATTAATGCTAATGTTAACGAACATTAAAAAATATTAACAATTCTAAACAAAAAACATGTAGTTTTGTTAAAAATCGTGTTGATTATTGTTTAACAGCAAAACGAACTGTAGTTAAAAGAAACAGACAACAGCTTTCATCGAAGTTGTTGCGAAAAAAATCAACAACCAGATATTTAAATTTAAAAACAAAAAAAGTTTTAATTTAAAAAAACATGTTATGCTAAAAAAAATTTTTACAAGTACTGTTATGTTGATAATCCTGCTTGTATGGGGTGTATCAACAGCGATGGCCCAGACCGGAATAGTTCGGGGTACCATTGTGGATGCAACCAACGGTTCTCCCTTGCCCGGGGCAACTGTTCTGGTGAAAGGTACCACAACGGGAACGGTTTCTGATCTTAACGGAAAGTTTTCTATTTCTGTAAAGCCGGGAGCGACCCTTGTATTTTCTTATGTGGGCTATGTGTCTCAAACAATTGTTGTTCAACCAAACACTACTTTAAATGTTAGGTTACAACCGTCTGCTTCTAACCTCAACGAATTGGTGGTTATTGGATACGGCGCTGTTAAAAAAAGTGACGCTACCGGTTCGGTTGCCGTGATATCGTCAAAAAATTTTAACAAAGGCGACATTACCAGTCCACAGCAGTTGCTTATCGGTAAAAGTGCGGGCGTTGTTATTAATGAAAACAGTGGCGCACCCGGAGCCGGAGCTACTATCCGTATTCGCGGTGGTTCTTCATTAAACGCCTCAAATGCTCCGCTTATTATTGTTGATGGTGTTCCTATTGACAACAGTAACGTTTCGGGAAGTTCAAACATCCTGTCTTTCATTAACCCGAATGATATTGCATCATTCACAATTTTGAAAGATGCTTCTGCAACAGCTATTTATGGTGAAAGGGCTTCTAATGGTGTTATCATTATCACTACTAAAAAAGCTCATGTTGGTCAAAAATTCAAAGTTACCTATGATGGCAATGCCACAGTTTCGGCTGCTCAAAAATTCCTCGATGTTTATTCGGGTGATCAAATAAGGCAGATTGCTTTAGAGCACAATAATCTTTATGGAACTAATAGTTATAAAGCCTTGGGATCATACAACACCAATTGGCAGGATCAAATTTACCAGATAGCTCTTTCTCAGACGCATAATATTGGTATTTCGGGTTCATATAAAAGTTTTCCATACAGGGTTACATTAGGATATTCCGATCAGAATGGTATACTTAAAAATACAGGCCTGAAACGTTTCACAGGTTCTGTTAACCTGAATCCGACGTTCTTTAAAAATTCTTTGAAAGTGAATGTGAATGCAAAAGGCATGAATACCCACAATAATTTTGGCGACTACGGCGCAGTTGGTTCTGCAATTTCTATGGATCCCAGTCAGCCGGTTAAAGATGGAAATCCTAAATCTGACGGATATTTTCAGTGGAGTAATTATGGCGCAAGCCTTGGTACTTCAAATCCCCTTTCACAGGCATTGCTGGTTGATAATAGATCTGTTGTTAATCGCTTCATTGGAAACATTGAGCTGAATTACACTTTGCCATTCTTTAAAGCGTTACGTTTCCATTTGAATTTGGCTACAGATGTTACCAAAAGTAATGGGTATAACAACAAACCTGCAACTGCCAATCCTAATATACTCGGCACTTACGTAAACGGCCAGTTGGATAACTACAATGCTAAAAACACCAACAACCTGTTTGATTTTTATTTGAATTATGTAAAAGTTGTTAAGTCTATTAAGAGTAAGTTTGATGTAATGGCAGGTTACTCATGGCAGCATTTTCACCTTGAGAATTACAACTATTTGAGAGATGCTAAACATCCCTATAGTATAACACCTGATAGTGTGTCCCATATTAACGACCTGCAACTTATTTCTTTCTTTGGCCGTTTAAATTACACCCTGAACAAAAAATATCTGTTAACCTTTACCCTTCGTGATGACGGATCTTCGAGGTTTTCACCAGCCAATCGTTGGGGATTGTTCCCGTCAGCTGCTTTTGCATGGAAAATCAAAGATGAAAATTTCCTGAAGGATGTTAGCTGGCTCAGTCAATTAAAACTGCGTTTGGGCTGGGGTGTTACCGGTCAACAGGATATTGGTCCTTATTATCCATACATGGCAAATTATACTATTTCTCAGGATGGATTTTATTACTATTTCGACGGAAAGTATATTCCTACATTACGTCCTGAAGCATATGATCCGAATATTAGGTGGGAGCAAACAACCACCCAGGACATTGGCTTAGACTTTGGTTTCTTCAACGGCAGACTTACCGGATCTTTTGATTATTACTTTCGTGTTACCAAAGACTTGTTGGAAGACATTACCATTCCAACAGGTAGTAACTTTTCTAACCACCTGTATACAAATGTTGGTAGTCTTCAGAACCAGGGAGTTGAGTTGGACCTCAGCGCTGTAGCTATTGCAAAACAAGACCTTACTTTAAATATCGGTTTTAATGCCTCTTACAATCAAAACAAGATAACCAAACTTTTGTCTACAAATGATCCCAGCTTTATTGGTATTCTTTACGGAAGTGCATTTACAGGTATGAACCAGGTAAGCCGGGTTGGATATGCAGCCCACTCATTTTTTGTAAACAAACAGGTTTATGATGCTAACGGTAACCCGATTGAAGGCTTATATGTTGATCTCTCAGGAAAAGGAGGCGCCGTAGCAGGCAACAATGCCGATAAATATATCGACCATAATCCTGCACCCGTTGTTCTGATGGGATTATCATTTCGCCTAACTTACAAAAACTGGGATGTTTCCAGTTCTACCCGCCTCAGCCTTGGAAATTACGTTTATAATTTGGTTGCTGCAGGAGCCTCATACGACCAAATGTATCAGATTGGATACTGGAAGAATATGCCTACGCAACTTAGCAAAACAAATTTTGTGAAACGTCAGTTCTCCAGTGACTATTTTGTTCAAAATGCTTCCTTCTTTAAAATGGACAACCTGAGCATAGGGTATGAATTTAAAAACCTTCCTAAAAGAATGAGTGCTCATATTGGTTTCACGGTTCAGAA
>JALUYM010000258.1 GCA_027018745.1 Bacteroidales bacterium
TTTGTACGCGAGTGCCAGCTGGAAACCGACCTCGAAATTTTTATCCCGATGGATTATGTGGCCAGTGCTTCCGAACGGCTTTTGCTGTACAAAGGACTGGACAGCCTGAAAACCGAAGAGGAACTGGCCGGTTTCAAAAAGCAGTTGCTGGACCGTTTCGGCCCGCTGCCGCAGGCCACAAAAGATCTGCTGGATGCCCTGAGATTGCGCTGGCTGGCGCAGCACCTGGGCTTTGAAAAACTCATATTGAAATTCGGGAAAATGACCGGCGTTTTCACCGGTAGCGAAGAAGACGGCTTTTTTCAGTCGGAACTTTTCGGGAAAATCCTGGAAGCCATCAAAGCCCGTCCCGATTGTTGCGAAATGAAAGAGAAAAAAGGAAAACTGACGTTGGTTTTCGGAAAGACAGAAAACGTAAAAAAAGCGCTGGAAAACCTGAAAATGTTGCAACAGGCTTTTTCCGAAAAAACGTAAAATTTAGTTCTTCCGGCGTGGACGCCTGAAGCGGAATACAAAAACACGAATTTTTCGGTTGTATTCGAAATATTAGCGTGAATTTTTCGATTATACCTGAAAAATTCGCGCTAATTTTCATGTCAGGATTCACTTCAGGAAAAAAATTTATTGATAAAACCCAACCATCATAGCAAAGAAATCTTCAAAGCGGTTAATCCGAAGCAAAACCGTTGTTGCAATCGGTTTCGGGGATAAAAAATCACCTCGCAGACATTCTCGTCCTGTTTTAATTTAAAATACTGATTATCAATCAATAATATTATTCTGTTTATGAGTTGTTAAAGAGCAGGACAAAAAATATTTTCACACCCTGATAAACCGTTTATCTTTGAACCCCGGAATTATAAAATTTATAAAACTCCGGGACAGGTTCCCGGCGCTTTTCAACCCATAAAATGCACATTATGAAAAGCAACCGCTACCGCCGGGCCACACTGGTGCTCGAAGACGGGAACACCTTTTCGGGATACTCTTTCGGGTACGAAAATGCCGTGGCCGGCGAAATTGTTTTCAATACGGCCATGACGGGTTACCCCGAAAGCCTCACCGACCCTTCGTACAAAGGCCAGATTTTAGTCCTCACCTACCCTTCCATTGGTAATTACGGTGTTCCGGGAAAAAGCAGCGACCAGAACCTGCTGCTGCATTTTGAGTCGGAACGGGTGCACATTGCCGCCCTCATCATTTCCGATTACTCGGAAAAACACAGCCACTGGGATGCCACACAAAGCTTGGGCGACTGGCTGAAAGCACAAAAAGTGCCGGCCCTTTTCGGTATCGATACCCGCCGACTGACCAAACACATCCGTGAAAAAGGGGCTATGCTGGCGAAAATCGTTTTTGATAAGGACATCGGTTTTCGCGACCCAAACAAAGAAAACCTGGTGGCGCAGGTGTGTACCCGCCAAAAACAGGTGTATGGCCACGGGAAGCACAAAATCCTGCTGGTGGACTGCGGGGTAAAAAACAACATCATCCGCTACCTGCTACGGTATGACACACAGGTCATCCGGGTTCCATGGGATTACGATTACAGCCGGGAAGAGTACGATGGCCTTTTCATCTCCAACGGGCCGGGCGACCCGCAGGTGTGTGTGCCCACCATCGAACATTTAAAAACATCCCTTACGGAAGAGAAGCCCGTTTTCGGCATTTGTCTCGGGCATCAGCTTATTTCGCTGGCTTCAGGCGCCAAAACCTACAAACTGAAATTCGGCCACCGCAGCCACAACCAGCCGGTGATACAGGCAGGCACCGACAAGGCCTACCTGACTTCCCAAAACCACGGTTTTGCCGTGGACGACAGTACGCTGGGGCCCGAGTGGGAAATTTATTTTAAAAACCTGAACGACAACAGCAACGAAGGCATCCGGCACAAAACCAAACCCGTGTTTACCACCCAGTTTCATCC
>JALUYM010000259.1 GCA_027018745.1 Bacteroidales bacterium
AGAAACCATCAATTAGATTATTCTTTTAAAAAAGAGCCTGGCCCTTACCCTTAATCAAACGCTTATGAACTTCTTCCGAACACTACTGATTGCAAATCCGAAAGAATTATCGTTGGGTTTTTCCGGGCGTGGACGCCCGGAACGGTGGTGAAATCCCGAACAGCGGGTACAATCCGAAAGAGCTGATTGGCAAAACCTTATAAAAAAATCCCTGCATTCATTACAGGGATTTTTTTGAGGTACCGAGCGGATTCGAACCGCTGTATAAGGTTTTGCAGACCTCCGCCTAGCCACTCGGCCACGGTACCCTGTTAAAAAGGGATGGCAAAAATAAACATTTTTTCGTTTTCCTGTCAAAATTTATTTCGCCCCGTTTTATTTCAACGAAGGGCATCCCCCGCTTTATCCGGTTCGGCTAATTTTTATAATTTTGGCATTTCGTTCGGTGTGTTGTTCGCCGTCCGCAAAAGTAACCATAAAAACATATCATCGTGCCTTACGGACCACCTTATAAAAATCCTGCTTTACGTTTCCCGCAAGGAAACATTCCCACAGGGAAAACAGCCTGGCGCAGCCCTTCCAACATTGCCCTGATAAAATACTGGGGCAAAAAGCCGGTGCAGATACCCCGGAACCCTTCCATCAGTTTTACGCTGCAAAATGCCTATTCCGAAACGGAAGTCTCCTATTTGCCGGCCCGGGGCGGACGGCTTGAAATAGAATTTTATTTTGAGGGCGAACGTAACCCGAAATTTGAAGAAAAAACGGCGAAATTCTTTGAAAGCGTTGCGGACATTTTTCCTTTTGTGGACCAGTTAAAATTTGTAATCCGTTCGCGGAACACCTTTCCCCATTCGGCCGGCATTGCCTCTTCTGCTTCGGGGATGAGCGTGCTGGCGCTGGTGTTGTGCGACCTGGAATGGATGCATTTCGGCACGCTGCAAAACCGGGATGATTTTTTGCGCAAGGTTTCTTATGTGGCCCGCCTGGGTTCGGGAAGCGCCAGCCGCTCGGTGTACGGCGGGGTGGTCGTTTGGGGCGAATCGAAAGAAATCCCCGGTTCGTCAGACCTGTACGGCTTCCCGGTAAACGGAGAAATACACGACATTTTTAAAACATACAAGGATACGATATTGCTGGTGGATGACGGTGAGAAAAAAGTTTCGAGCCGCGCGGGCCATAGCCTGATGGAAAGCAACCCTTTTGCCGGCGAGCGTTTCCGGCAGGCACACCGTAACCTGGCCGCCCTTTTGAAAGCCATGCGTTCGGGCGACACAGAGACTTTTATCCGCATTACCGAATCGGAAGCTCTCACCCTGCACGCCATGATGATGACTTCGCTGCCCTATTATCTGCTGATGAAACCCAATACCCTGCAGATCATAGAAAAGATTATTGCTTATCGTAAAAAAACCGGCCTTCCGGTGAGTTTTACGCTGGATGCAGGACCCAATGTCCACATGCTTTATCCATCCGCTTTGAAAGAAAAAGTAAGACAGTTTATTCAAAATGAGCTGATTTCATTTCTGAACCCGCCGGGGTTCATTGAAGATGAAGTGGGAAAAGGACCTGAAAAAATTTTATAGCATGCAGCAGCGGAAAAACTTCTATTCAAAAATTTTATTGTTTGGCGAGTATGCCCTCATTGTTGGGTCAGAGGCGTTGAGCGTACCATATCGTGAGCTGTACGGTAGTTTTGTTTTCGGCGGAAAATCCGGTGACAAAGCCTTCGATTCCAATGGTCATTTAAAAAAATATGCAGGATACCTCCGCCGGCTTTTTCAAAAAGGTTCATTACCCGGCCAATTAAACATTTCGCAATTTGAAAAGGAGATTGACGAAGGCCTGACTTTTGAAAGCAATATTCCGCTGGGTTACGGATTAGGAAGTTCAGGAGCTTTGGTGGCTGCGGTTTACGAACGGTATGCACGGTTTAAAATACCGGAAGAGGACCTGATAACTTTAAAAGGGGTTTTTGCCGCCATGGAGTCCTATTTTCACGGAAAAAGTTCAGGGCTTGATCCTTTGGTCTGTTATTTGCAGAAAGCGGTCAAAGTGGAAAAAAACAACCGGTTACAAGTTGTTGAACAACCGCATTTTGAAAAAAAATCAGATGGCGGTCTGTTTTTATTGGATACAGCTACAACCGGAGAAACCCAACCGTTGGTCAATTATTTTATGGGGCAATGTCAAAAACCTGATTTCCTTCAGCAGATCAAATCGAAACTGGTACCACTTAATGCGAAATGTATCAGGGCATACCTCACCGGAGATTCTGCGGCACTATTTTCTTGTATGGAAAAACTATCGGCTTCTACCCTCCGGTATTTTCGTCCCATGGTCCCCGAAAAACTATTCCCGCTCTGGGAAAAGGGATGGAAAGACAAAAGCTGTTTCCTGAAACTCTGCGGTTCGGGGGGCGGAGGCATGATGCTCGGGGTTACCCGGAATTTTGAAAAAGCAAAAGAACTTTTGAATTCATTTTCATTAGAAATATTTCAGGAATTTTAAAGAAAAAACCATGACAACAATACATCAACAACATTCGGCAGACGAATTAAAAGCCATTTTCGAAGATTATTTGTTTACCAAAGGCTATGAAAGATTTCCCAAAGTCCTTTATCAGCCTGCCATGCAGATCATGCGGATGAAAGCCAAACGTATTCGTCCGGTACTGCTTTTAACGGCTTGCGAAGCTTTTGGAGAAGACATTTCGGAAGCCCTCGATACAGCTTGTGCCATCGAGACCTACCACAATTTTACTTTGATACATGATGATATTATCGATGAGGCCGATATCCGCCGCAACCAAACTACCGTACACAAGGCTTTTGGCACCAACAAAGCCATTCTTACGGGTGATGCCATGTTGTTGCACGCCATCCACCTGCTGAACAAAGCTCCCCGCGATAAACATTTTGCCCTGATGATAGCCTTCGAGAAAGTTGCTGCCGAAGTTATTGAAGGCGAACAATATGATGTAGATTTTGAGGACATTCCTGAAGTTTCACTGGATGAATACCTGAATATGATCCGTTTGAAAACTTCTGTTTTGCTGGCTGCAGCCCTGCACATGGGAGCTATTTTGGGGAATGCTTCAGCAGAAGACCAGAAAAAAATATACAACTTCGGTGAAAAACTGGGACTGGCCTTCCAGATCAAAGACGATTATCTGGATACTTTCGGTGACCAGAAAACTTTTGGCAAACGCATTGGCGGCGACATACTGCAAAACAAAAAGACTTATCTGCTCTGTTTATCACTTTCCAAAGCCGATGAAAGACAAAGGCAACAAATCTTTGGTCTTTTTAATGAAAAGGATGAAGAAAAGAAAATTGCCGGTATGAAAGCTGTTTACGAACAACTGAATGTTCACAAAGACGCTTTTGCCATTATGGAAAAGTTTTATGATGAAGCGCTGGAATCACTTTCCGCCCTTTCCATTGGCAAAACGCAAAGCAGCCGGTTGTTCGAACTGGCCGAATCAATTTATAAAAGAAATTTTTAGGAAACTTCCGGCGTGGACGCCGGAAGCGGTGCGTACTTTTGGCGTGGACGCCAAAAGCGATGGATAAAAAGATACCATCATTGCGATGAGCATGAGGCGGATTGCGCGTCGGGACGAAGAAGCAATCTATTGGTGAACAGGTTCTTTACCCCTTCCGCTCATTCGGATTGCAAATCCGGAGGAGCTTGCAGATAATCTACCGGTGAAGGAGCAGAAGCAATCTTCCCGCCCCCAATTCTATATCCCGAGCTGTTCTTTCAGATTTTTGATGCGGCTTTTGCTAACCTGCACTTTGGCACCGTCTTTCAGGATGACCAGATAGCTTTCCTTGCCGTATTTTTCCAGTTTCTCCATTTGGTCGAGACGGATGATGTGCGAACGGTGTACCCGCAAAAACCGGTCGGGGGACAGCTGTTTTTCCATTTGGGCCATGGTTTCCTTTTTCAGAAAACGCCCTTTTGTCGTGTGAAACTCCACATAATCGTCCTGCGCCTCGATGCGGATGATTTCCGTTACCGGGATGACATCAATGCGGTTGCCGGTTTTCACAAAAAAACGCTCCTGAGGCCCGGACTCTTCGCGCACCTGTACTTTCAGTTTTTCCACTGTATCGCTTTGAGACGATTTGTTTTTTAACCGGGCAAAAACTTTTTCCAGTGCCTGGTCAAAACGCTTTCTGGAAAAAGGTTTCATTAAATAATCCACAGCATTCAGCTCAAAGGCCCGCAAGGCAAACTCATCATAAGCTGTAGTAAAAATGATCTCCGGATAATCATCCAACAGCTCCAGCATTTCAAACCCTGTAAGTTTGGGCATTTGTATATCAAGGAAAATCAGGTCGGGATGGTATTCGGCAATGGCTTTGACACCATCAAACCCGTTTTCGCATTCGGCCACCAGTTCAACTTCATCATGCGGTTGCAGGTAAGCTTTCAGCAGGTCGCGGGCTGGCTGTTCATCTTCGATTATGACGGCATTTATTTTCTCATTCATGGCCTTCATCTTTTGGTATGCGCAATATTGCCCTGAAAACCATTTTATCAGCCATGGTTTCCAGCAAATCACTCCTCATATAAATCAACTGTAACCGTTTTCTAATGTTTTTCAATCCTATTCCTTCACCTTTCGGCTTTACCACTTCCGGATTATAGTCGTTGCTGATTTCGATGACAAGGTACGTATTTTCTTCTTTGCAGGAAATCTCTACCTGCACTTCGTCGGAGCTGTTGTATACACCATGTTTTATGGAATTTTCAATGAGCGGCTGCAACAACATATTCGGTATCATATACCTGTAACAGCTTTCAGGAATATTATAAATAAAATTCAATCGTTTGCCAAAACGAACTTTTTCAATATCAAGATAACGTTTCAAGTTTTCAAACTCTTTTTGAAAGCTGGTTTTTTCATTTTTATCGTGGCTTAGTGAATAACGCAGAAAATCGGACAGCTTGATAACCATTTCCTGTGCTTTTTCAGGACTGGTTATGGTGAGCGAGCTGATAGAATTAAGACTGTTGAAAAGAAAATGCGGATTAATCTGGGATTTTAACGTCTCCAGTTCTGCTTTGGTCACCAGATTCTGAAGTTTGCTTTCCATTTTCAGTTTTTCCTGCAAATCATCGTAATAGAGGATCAGGTAATAAAACATGACGAAAAGCAGGTAATAAAAAAATCCTATCACGGCCCGCCAAGCAAGAGAACGTTTCAAAAAAGACAGATAAGCGGCATCGTTTCCATAAAAACTTTGCATAATAAAATAACCAAGCAACAGCCAAACAGCAATGACAATAATAGAAATCAACAGATGGTTAAAGATCAGATCGAGAAAAGAAGGTTTTTCTTTGAGGTTAAACCTTATCACATACCACAAGCTGTATCCGATAAACAAAAATATCAAATTGAAAACAAGGGAATCTGTCAGGCTTTCCATGCTGTTGATCCCGTAAAAAAAATTAAGTACCAGCGTGTGAACAGCAATAATGAGTCCCCAAATGGTAAGATAGCTGATGAAATAATTTTTGTTTTTTGAAACAGGATTCAGCATCATTTTTGTTGCATTTTATTCGATAAAAGGTTTACACCCAAACGGTTTCTATTTTACTGACCCTGTTTTCCAGATTATAACGTTCTACCATGCCGCCGATCAGAAAAAGATCGATCAGCCAGCCAATACCGAAAAGCTGGCCGGTGAGCAAATACAGAATGCCGCTACCGATTTTCCCGAGGTAAAAACGGTGAGCAGAGAAAAAACCCAAAAAGAACCACAAAAAATAGGCTGCTGCTTTTGATTTCATTGTTTCTCGTATTTATATTAAAAACTTTTTACTTCAACTCCACCTAACATAACAATGCCCTGGATGACTAACACCGGACTGTCCTCTGTAGTCGGACCTACTGCCCTTTTATCGGTAAAACCTCCTAAAACAGAGATGGCATCCGATTGAACTGTCCAGTTTTCCGGAACGATAAATTTTGTTCCGCCAAACAGTGTAAACACATCGATGACCGCCACTTTTGACGCAAATTCCACATGGCGCAGGTCAAATTCAGATCCTCCCATGATAGCGGTAACATTGCCGCCTTTGAAATTTTTGGACTGTACAATTTTTATTCCGCCACCAAAAACGGAAAGATCATTTAAAAAACCACTACTGTCATCTATGGGATTACCCTGGGCATCGTACCGAATGCGGTGCGGCTGACGTTGCCGGTAAATGAGCAGAAAGCCCAAGCCAATAAAAATCAAGGGCCAAAACACATCCCGAAACCGCACGGTATATCCGAATATGGATGGAAGCCAGAAGAAAACACCGATACCGATCAATATGTATGCCGGGCGCTTGTTGTTATGGCTCACCAACCACACCAGGCCAATGTATATCAAAATACTTTTCCAGGAAAAAAGATAATGCCATATATTGAAGTTGAAAAAATCGAGGTTGGACATTAGTAAAACTGCCCCGACGAACATCAGCAGTCCGCCAATCATTAGTTTACCGTTGTGTGAATCATGTTGTCTCTGTGGATTAATTTCCATCGTTTTCAGTATTTGTTTTTATGCTATGCAAAGATAGGTTGTAGCGGTAGATTGAAAAAAGAAAAATCGGTGAATTACAGGAATTTGTCGGTGAACGGGGTATTTTAATACTTATCAGGTATTTTTAAGCACCGAAAGAAAAATAATAGATGAAATCATATTTCTTTCCACCTGCTGTAAAACGGGAATATTTTTACCGGTACCGGGATAAATGATGGGTAAAAGTTATACCTTTGCATAAAAAACAAGTGAAGATGCCTTTTTCTTATCATTTCGGGCAAATATCCAAAGCTGTCCGCTTATGAACAACCGTTGTTTTAATATGAACAGGATACCGTTCACAGGTTTTCAAAACAAAATGTATACGTTTGTTATACAACAAATTATATTTATGGCACGTTTTATGATAAATTGTTACATTTAAAATATAAAAGGTATGTCCTAACCGAAACATCTGTAATATAAAAACATTATTTCCATGAAAAAAAAGATGATTTTTCTCCTTCCTTTATTGATATTTATGTTTATGGGAATGTCTGTTGAAGCCCAGCAACAGGAATGGTCTTTAGAAAAATGTATCAATTATGCTTATAAAAACAACCTGCAAATCAAGCAGAGCAAACTTTCTGCAGAATCTTCCAAAGAATCTCTTCTGCAAAGCAAGTTGAATTTCCTGCCCACTTTCAATGCCAGTGTTTCGCAAAATACAGGATGGGGGCGATCTGTTGACATGGCTACCTATAGTTATGTCAACAAAAAGGTAAATCAGGCTTATGGTTCGGTAAATGCCAGCTTAACTTTGTTTAACGGATTACAAAATGTGAACAAATTGCGGCAGCAGGAGTTTGCATACCTGGCAAAAAAATACGATTCCGAAAAAATAAGGGATAACATTGCACTGAACATTGCTGCAGCCTATTTGCAGATATTGTACAATATTGAGCAGGTACACAATGCCCAAAGGCAGGTTGAAATAAGTAAAAAACAAATTGACCGCACCAAAAAACAGGTGGAAGCAGGAACTGTTGCGCGGGGCAATCTTCTGGATATAGAAGCCCAGGGAGCCAACGACAAGGTGAACCTGGTAAATGCACAAAACAAACTTATGCTGGCATATCTCGACCTGATGCAAATCCTCGATTTAAAAGGAAATACTAAATTTGACATTCAAAAACCAAACCTACAGATCTTACACAAACCCAATTTGTTACCTATTCAGGCAATCTACGACCACGCTTTGCAGATCATGCCACAGATAAAAAGTGCCCAGTATTCGGTAAAAGCTGCCAGCCGGGCAGTGGCAATAGCCCGGGGACGCCGGAGCCCTACCCTGTCCCTTAATTCTTCTTATGGTAACAATTACTCTGACCAAATCAGAATGAGCAACAACCCGCTCAACCCTGATTTTAATAAAACAAAACCTTTTTGGGACCAATTGAGGGATAACAGGAACCTGTCCCTTGCTTTTCGTTTAACCATTCCTATCTTAAACGGTTATCAGGTTTCTACTTACATTAAACAATCAAAAATTTCCCTCGAAAATGCCAGGCTGTCATTGAGAATTGCCAAAAATACTTTGCGTAAAAATATTGAACAGGCCTACGCCGATGCCCTAGCAGCTTATCAAACATATATTGCCAGCAAAAAATCACTGGCTTCCCTGCGTGAAGCTTTTATGTATGCCCAGGAAAAATTTAATGTGGGGATGTTAAGCGCAACGGATTATGAAGTGGCTAAAGTAAAACTTTACAATGCCGAATCAAATATTACTGCAGCAAAATATGATTATATATTCAAAACCAAAATTCTCGATTTTTATCTGGGCCGCAGCCTTTCATTAAAAGATATGACTGTTAACAAACCGGTTGCTGTAGTTAAGTCAAAATAAAATGGTTGTTTTTTTAAGACCGATTTTATCGAACACCTAAAAAATACGGAAATGACAAAATCTCGAAAAAAAGTTCTTTGGTACGTTATCGGCGCGATAGTGTTGGTCATACTGATTGCACTGGCAGTGAAAAAAGGAAAATCTTCGGAGGTCAAAAAAGTGGCGGTTGCAAAAGTAGTCCGAAGAAATATTGTTGAGACCGTCTCGGCCAACGGAAGGATACAACCGGCCAAAGATGTAAAGATCAGTCCTTATATTTCAGGGGAAGTGGTTGCCCTTTATGTGAAAGAAGGGGAACATGTAACCAAAGGCGAGAAACTGGCAAAAATCGATCCTAAAATTTACATATCCAGTTTTAAGCAAGCAGAAGCCGCTTTAAAAACAACCGAAGCCAACGAGGCCAATTCCAAAGCCAGGCTGGCACAGTCGCAGGCTCAATACACCAAAAGCAAACTTGACTTTGAACGTAGCCAGAAACTTTGGAAAAGCCAGGTAATTTCTGATGCGGACTTCGATGCTGCGCGGTCAACTTACCTGGTTGCCAAAGCAGAGGTAAAAGCTGCCAAAGAAAGTTATAAAGCCAGCCAGTTTCAGGTTAACAGCGCCAGGGCCAAACTCAGTGAAGCAGAGGAAAACCTGAAACGGACAACCATTTACGCCCCCAACAGCGGGACAATATCCAAATTGAGCGTTTTGGTAGGTGAACGGGTAACCGGCGCTTCGCAGTTCTCTGCCGGTACCGAAATTATGCGTATTGCCAATCTGAATGTCCTGGAAGTGAACGTGGAAGTGAATGAAAACGATATTGTACAGGTTGCATTGGGTGACACGGCAATGATAGAAGTTGATGCTTATCTGAACCGTGAATTTAAAGGCATTGTGACCGAAATTGCCACTTCGGCCAATACTACCGGCGTTAGTGCTGACCAGGTTACCAACTTTGATGTGAAAATACGTATGCTGAAATCGTCTTATGCCGACCTTATCCGTCCTGAAAACCCCATTCCTTCTCCTTTCAGACCCGGCATGTCCGCTACGGTTGAAATACAAACCAAACGTGCTGATAATGTCTTGGCTGTTCCCATTCAGGCCGTCACTACGAGAACAGATACAACCGGACGCATGTCATCCGCATTGGCCAAACATGAAAAGAAAAAATTCAAAAAAGGAAAAGGAATACAACCGCAAAAAAAGAACCAGGATTATGTCTTTGTCTATCAAAATGGTATAGCGAAACTGCAAAAAGTAGAAACCGGCATCCAGGACAACATGTACATCCAGATCAAGAAAGGGCTAAAACTGGGACAAGAAGTTATTACTGCTCCATACAGGCTGGTATCCAAAACATTAAAAAACGGTGACAGGGTGAAAAAAGTAAACAAAAAAGATCTCTTTACGGTGAAAAAGTAATTAAATACAACGGATTTTGGGCAAAATTTTAAATATTGAAACTTCCACGCGTGTTTGTTCGGTGGCCCTTGCCATAGATGGCAAACTTACCGCTATTCAGGAAGCAAATACTGAGAATTCACATGCCAGGCAAATTACAGTTTTTGCCGAACAGCTCATGTATCAGGCAAAAATGACTTTTCAGGACCTGGATGCCATTGCCGTAAGCAAAGGCCCCGGTTCCTACACCGGTTTGCGCATCGGGGTTTCTACTGCAAAAGGCTTTTGCTACTCTTTAGACAAACCCCTGATCTCTGTCGGAACACTGCGTTCACTCGCCAACGGAATGATCCTAAAATTCAAAGCGGAAGGAAAAAATCCGGATAATTTCCTGTTTTGCCCCATGATCGACGCACGCCGCATGGAAGTGTTTTCGGCGGTTTATGATGCATTGTTGAATGAAGTGAGGGAAATCAGAGCGGAAATTATAGATGAAAATGCTTTTGCCGACTTTTTCAAACAAGACAAAACGTTGGTTTTTATGGGCGATGGAGCAGAAAAATGTAAAACAATATTACAAAAAGCTTCTCCCAAAGCTCTGTTTCGTGAAGAATTTCTTGCTTCAGCAGCATACATGGCCCCGCTGGCCGAAGACAAATTTCGTTCTGGTAAGTTCGAAGATACTGCCTACTTTGAACCTTTTTACCTGAAAGATTTTATTGCCGGTATCCCACGGGTGAAAGGCCTGAGAGACTAATACACCTTATTTTATCCTTCACATGCCTGTCCCAAAATAATGAAAAGGCAACGAATAATTTATATTTCCCCGAAATCGTATTTTTGCCTTTCCAAAGAAAGAAAGTTATGTTAAAAGTCAAAAAATTCATATTCAACCCTTTTCAGTTAAATGCCTATGTCGTGTTCAACGAAACAACAGGCAAAGCGCTGATCTTTGACCCGGCTGTTTCCAATGAAACCGAAATGCAACAACTGGAAAATTTTATTTCGGGCAACAACCTGATACCCCAACTGCTGGTAAACACCCACAGTCACATCGACCACATCCTGGGTAACCTGAAAGTGGCTGACCGGTACAGTATTCGTTTGGCCGCCCATCCTGCGGGACAACCTTTTCTGGACCATGCTTATGACAGCGCCGCACGTTTTGGCCTGACACTGAATGGAATCAAAAAAATTGATGTACCACTGGACGAAGGGGACAAGCTTACCCTGGGAAAAGATGCTTTGCAGGTATTTTACACCCCGGGCCATGCCGATGGAAGCCTTTGTTTTTATGCTGAAAAGGAAAAATTCGTTATCACTGGTGA
>JALUYM010000260.1 GCA_027018745.1 Bacteroidales bacterium
ACATCCAAGTCCTGCAAAATTCCCAGCTCAACCAGCGAAAGGTTAATGGAAGGATGCCCTACCTGAGAAACTGCATCGATTAAACTTTCTTTTGAAATATCCATGTTTATTTATTTTTATAATTTCAAACTTTAAACAACTTAAATAACAATATTTCCGGTTTCATTCTCCGGCGTTGCAAAGATATTAAATATGGTGTTTAAAGGTTAAAATTTTCATTGTCTTATCAAAGTGAAAAGATTTAAACTTTAAACAACCTCGTTCTGAAAAAAAGTGTCATTTTTCTTGTATATAAAAAAAATAGTCTATTTTTGTCGGTCAAAGCACAAGAAAATGAATTGTATTTTTAGGCATCATCATCATTTGCATCACCATCTGTTCAGATGAGCGAATGATATTGTGCGTGAAAAAAAATAAATATCAAACCCATCTGAATAAATCGGATGGGTTTTTTGTTTTCCTGCCTCCGGTTTATTCAGTACCAAACACAAAAATAAAATGAATAAATTGAAAATTGCTGTCCAAAAATCGGGACGCTTACATGACAGTTCCATTAAACTGTTAAGAGATTGCGGAATTACCCTCGATAACGGTAAAGACCAGTTGAAGGTTCCGGCCGGAAATTTTCCGCTGGAGATTTTGTTTCTTCGAAATTCCGATATTCCCCAGTATTTGGAAGATGGCGTGGCCGATACGGCCATTATTGGTGAAAACGTACTTATTGAAAAGCCTAAAAAAGCAGAGATAGTACAAAAGCTGGGGTTTGCACGGTGCAGGGTTTCTTTGGCCGTTCCAAAAAATGTGGATTACACGGGTTCTGAATATTTCAACGGAAAAAAAATAGCTACTTCCTATCCGTATACCTTACAAAGATATCTTGACAAAATGAATGTTCAGGCAGATATCCACGTTATTTCCGGTTCGGTGGAGATTGCCCCTAACATTGGCCTGGCCGATGGCATTTGTGATATTGTCAGCTCTGGAAGCACTTTGTTTAAAAACGGGCTCAAAGAGGTGGAAACAATTTTGGTTTCGGAGGCTGTTCTGGCTAAATCACCAAGGATTACCCCGGAAGCAAATGATATTCTGGAAAAGTTGCTTTTTCGTATCCGGGCTGTACTGGGAGCGAAAAACACCAAATATATTTTAATGAATGTCCCCAACGAAAAAATTGAAGAGGTCTCCGGCCTGCTGCCGGTTTTGAAAAGCCCTACCATTATGCCGTTGAAACAAAAAGGGTGGAGTTCGTTGCATACCGTTATCAAGGAGGACACCTTTTGGGAAGTCATCGACCAACTGAAAGCCGCCGGCGCCCAGGGAATCCTGACCATTCCTATTGGAAAAGTGGTCTTGTAGGTTTTTTGATAGCTATTCCTAACTGCCCTCCGCTCATTCGGATTTGTAATCCGAATGTTACAGGACCGGGGGATTTAAAATCCCCCAACATAAAAACCTCCGGATTATAAATCCGGAGGAGCTATAAAATTAGAGTTCAATCATTTATTAAACAGGTTTATGAAAATATACAAAAACATCCCCCGTTCGGAATGGCCGGAATTGTGCAAACGTCCCCGATTGCAAACCGGTGATTTGGATGCCCTTGTTTCCGGAGTTTTTGATAAAGTCAGGGTTTCGGGCGATGAGGCGGTAAAGGATTTTACCAGTCAATTCGACAAGGTAGTGCTTTCCGGGCTTACCGTAAGCGAAGAAGAGTGGGAAAAAGGGGCTGCTCAGGTGCCCGAAGCCTTGCGCCGGGCCATTTTAAAAGCCAAAAAGAACATCGAAACGTTTCACAAAGCACAGCAGTCGCAGGGGTTTTCCGTGGAAACGGAACCGGGGGTCCGGTGCTGGCAAAAAAGTGTTCCGGTGGAAAAGGTGGGCATTTACATTCCGGGCGGTACGGCGCCGTTGTTTTCCA